>CAZBBZ010000045.1:0-12276 GCA_964489925.1 uncultured Rhodobacterales bacterium | reverse complement strand
CTTCAGGCGTGTCGCTATAACCTGTGGACAGCGCTTTGCAGGCGTTGAACCCGGCCACACCAATCTCGTTGATCGGTGCCTCGGCGCCCCCGGCAACCATCACTTCCGCATCACCCAGCGCAATAAGCCGCGCCGCATCGCCAATCACATGCGCCCCTGTCGAGCAAGCAGTCACAACCGCGTGGTTCGGCCCCTTAAATCCATAACGGATCGACACCTGACCAGATGCCAGATTGATCAGCGCTCCAGGAATGAAAAACGGCGACACCCGGCGCGGCCCTTTTTCGCGCAAAAGATCAGACGTCGCTTGGATTGTACCCAAACCCCCAATACCAGAGCCGATCATAACGCCCGTGCGCACCAAATCTTCTTCGCGATCCGGCGTCCAACCTGCATCCTTGACCGCTTGGTCCGCCGCGCACATGGCATATAAAATAAACGGATCAACTTTGCGGATCTCTTTTGGCGACATCCAATCGGTCGGATTGAACGTGCCCACAGTTCCATCCCCACGAGGAATCTCGCAAGCATAAGTTGTCAGCAGATGGCCAGCATCAAACGACTGGATCGGACCCGCGCCTGACTTGCAGGCCAAAATATTCGCCCAAGTCTCATTAACACCGCATCCCAACGGGCTAAGACACCCTAGACCTGTGACCACCACTCTGCGCATCTGTTTTGCCCTTGTTGTTTTTCTTTTCCCCTCATAACTCAGCGAAAATCTAAGGAAAAGCCTCTCGCGCCCCTATGACGCCTATCCAAAACAAAAACGGCGCCAAACGGCGCCGCTTTCTTCGTCATCCTACTAGCGACTAGCGCTTAGGCTGTCGCTTTTTTGATGTATTCTACTGCGTCACCAAACGATTGAATGGTTTCTGCAGCGTCATCTGGAATTTCGATCCCGAATTCTTCTTCGAACGCCATAACCAATTCAACGGTATCAAGGCTGTCTGCGCCTAGATCGTCGATGAATGACGCCGATTCGACGACTTTGCTGTCATCAACACTCAGGTGCTCAACCACAATTTTTTTTACGCGATCAATAATCTCGCTCATTTTCATGTCCTCATCTTCTTTGCACGCCAAGGCGCGCTTAGTAGCCCGGCCCAAGCAATCCCCGGGCGTTAAACTGCGTGAACCCGTCTTTCGACGGCTACGCGCTGATCTTCGATGCGCGGCTTTAGCACAAATTGAAAATTTGGCAAATTGTTATCGTTGAACTGCCAAACTCAATATTTCGAACACCGCCTCGCAGTTGGGTATCTTTGGGCGCGCTTGCAAGGTGAATCAGAAAATAAGTCAATTTTTTTGATAACACGGCATCTACACCGGAACTTTGCCATTTTTCGGTCAAAGAGTTGCGGCACCCATCGGGGGTTGGGACGGACACGAAAAAATGACCGAAGACAAAAAAGACATAGAAGAAACCGCCGAAGGGACAGAACCGTCCCCCAAGCGCAGCACAAACGACCGCGGACCCAAAACCCGCTTGATGTTGATTTGGATGGCAACGATGGCGGTAATGGTCATCGTGGTGCCGCGCTTGGCCGAACGGTTTCCTGAAAAATTTGTCTGGGAACTTCCGACCATCGGGGGGCTCATCGAAGGGGCCGGGTTCACCCGCAATGGCGAAGCCGCCGCTTTGGAAGACCTGATCCCTGACCGTCCCGATGACATCGTGCGCCGCCCCAAAGAAGAAGGCGACCGCGGCCCAATCTTTCGCGCGCCTCTGGTCGCTTGGTCTGCGCGTCAGAAACTAACCATGTCCGAGATCGCGCAAAACTTTACGCCCAACGACAAAAACAGCTTCCCCAGCCGCATCCGCAATTTTGACGCCAACGCCACTTGTGCGTTCCGCCGTCCCAATAGTGGCGAACGGGTGATGAGTGTGAATATCGAAGCTGGCAATGTCCCTGCCCAAATCCGCAATCACTCCGCCGCCCAGATTTCCGCGCTCCCCAACCTCATCCGCAACTTGGATGAAAATGCCGATACCAACCCCGAAGCTCTATTTGGGGGTGACATGCGCGTGGTTGATGTCATCGTCACCGAAACCGCCCTCCCGGTCTATCTGGTTCTTCAATCAATGGACGACATCGTTTGGAACGTCATCACAGCCCCCGACGCGTTGATTAGCCATGTGGCAATGATTGGCGGCTCTGCGGCAGGCGTGGCACTGCCGGATCAAAACATTCGCGTCGAGGCCGTCTTGATCGACGACTTTGAAGCAGGCACCCAAACAAATTGCGCCGTGCGCCCGTGGCGCCGCCCTGATACGGACTGGCCTTTGGATGAAAAGGCGCAAAGCGGCGATCCCGAACATCTATCCCTGCTAAACGCCTATAAAGACGGGCACAAAGCATATGAGGCTTGGTTCACCAGCACCTTTGGCGTTGATACCCGGTCGTTTGCGGTCGATGCGATGTCTGCGGCGCAAGTTATGGTCGGCCCAAAGCCGCTCGACCCGGTGCCTTATCGCCCTTATGATCAAGCCCGGCTGTCCTTAACCACGTCAGATCATATGATTTTGGGATCGAAATCCGAGCGCAACCAACAATCTGCTGATCTTTTGGCCGCGCAATTGGGCAGCGAGATTGACGTGAATCGCTTAGTAGAATCCGTGCAGGCCGCCCCAAACTAAGACGGCTCAAACTGAAACGGCCCAAACACAGACCCGCGCCTTAGATCATCGCCATGCCGCCGTTCACATGCAGCGTTTGTCCGGTAATATACCGCCCACTATCGCCTGCAAGGAACTGCACGCTTTGCGCGATATCTTCCGGTGTGCCCATGGACCCTGCCGGAATGCGCGACAAAATCGCTGATTTCTGATCCTCGTTCAGCGCATCCGTCATCGCCGTTGCAATAAAGCCCGGCGCGATACAATTCGCTGTAATCCCGCGTGATGCGACCTCAATGGCCATAGATTTGGTCATGCCAATCATGCCCGCTTTTGACGCCGCATAATTCACCTGCCCCGGATTGCCCGTGACCCCAACAATCGAGGCCACATTAATAATCCGGCCCCAACGCGCTTTCATCATCGGCCGGATCGCCGTGCGACACAAACGCATCGTGGCGCTTAGATTGACCGCGATCACTTGATCCCATTCGTCATCGGACATGCGCATAAAAATATTGTCGCGCGTCAGCCCCGCATTATTCACCAAAATATCAACGCTGCCCATGGCGCCTGCCGCTTCACCAATCAGCGCGCCGACCGCGTCCGCATCGCTTAGGTTACACGGCAAAACATGCGCCCGCTCGCCCAGCTCATCAGCCAGCGCCTTAAGCGGATCAACCCGCGTGCCGGACAACCCAACGCTTGCCCCTTGCGCATGCAACGCTTTGGCAATCGCGCCGCCAATACCACCCGATGCACCTGTAATAAGTGCCGACTTTCCGTCCAACTGGCCCATGTTTGCTCTCCTCAAGTCCGTTGCGCGCGGGCTTTTCGCCTTACGCACTCAATTATCCAATGTTTCGCACATCTTTGCCACGCCACCTTTGGCGCAGCAAGATCGTAAGCGGCTAGGCCAAGGCTTCCACAGCTGCACGCACGCCCGCAACGGTGCCAACCGCATGACAAGTTGTGTCCCGGTTCACTCGGCGCACCATACCCGACAAGGCTTTGCCCGCGCCAATTTCAAAGAACGTATCAACGCCATCCCCGATCATATGGGCCACCGACTCGCGCCACCGCACAGACCCGGTGATTTGATCGACCAGCAAAGAGCGGATCACTGTGGGATTGCGCACAGGTTCGGCCAAGACGTTAGATACTACCGGAATAACCGGGTCCGTCACATCAACCCGCGCCAATTCTCCGGCCATAACTTCAGCTGCTGGCGCCATCAATGCGCAGTGGAACGGTGCGGAAACCGGCAACATCATCGCGCGTTTCGCCCCGGCCTCTTTTGCTGCAGCCGCTGCGCGTTCTACCGCGCCCAAATGCCCAGAAATCACCACTTGCGTCGGGTCATTGTCATTGGCCGCTGCACAAACCTCGCCCATAGCGGCCTCTTGCACCAAGGCATCAACCGCGTCGAAATCCAAACCCAAAATCGCCGCCATCGCGCCTTCACCCACAGGGACCGCCGCTTGCATCGCTTTGCCACGCGCGCGCAACAACCGCGCAGCATCAGACAGGCTAATCGCTCCGGCTGCACAAAGTGCAGAATATTCACCCAAAGAATGTCCCGCCGCGAACGCCGCCGCGTCGATCGTCACACCTTCCGCATTCAAAGCCGCCATCGCCGCCATAGAGGTCGCCATCAACGCAGGCTGCGCGTTTTCCGTCAGGGTAAGCGTTTCAATCTCGCCCTCCCAAATCAACGCGGACAGCTTTTCGCCCAGCACCTCGTCAACTTCGTCAAAAACTGCCTTCGCCTCTGGCCATTCAGCGGCCAAATCAGCCCCCATGCCAATAACCTGGGCGCCCTGCCCTGGAAAAATGAATGCGCGTCCCATTCCTAACCCTCGCTTATGTTTTTTTCAGCAACGCCCCTAGCCTGCGGGCAAAGATATGTCCAACACCCGAATGCGCCCTCATAAGATTGGCCCAAACGATTGGCGAACCCCATTCAGCTGAACAACGGACTCCCGCCCTCTGGCTCATTCGCGTTCCAGCGCGCCAAGGCATCATCCCACTCCGGCAATTCATCCGATTGATAAAAATGAAAGTACCCATCGCGCGCCACCCGCGCCACGGCCGCCATCGCACGCCCATGCGCCCCAGAGCGCGCATAAACTTTCATCGCCGCCGGCGTTTCCCAAACCGTCAGTGAAAACTGCCGCCCTTGGGTGCTTTTCACTTGCGCAAAAACATTCCCATCAAAACTTTGGGCTTGGCGCAAAGACGGCGCTGCTAGCATGAAAAAATACGGCAAATGCAACGCCGATTTGACCTTCAATCCACCAATGCTCACCAACATATTTAACGACCTTCCAAATCACATAAGCAATACATAGCAACACGCCGCCGCAATAGCACCAAGACATCGGCGCAAAACCCTTGCACAAACCCCAATTCCGGCTATAACGCGCCTTCCTTTCCGGTTACACATGATCCGCGTGGCCTCTCGTATGCAGTCTCGGAAAGGTTGGACTTGCATTTTGAAGCGCGCTTGAAAAACTAGGTGATGCACATGGCTCTATATGAGCATGTTTTTATTGCGCGTCAGGATTTGTCCACTGCGCAAGCCGAAGGTCTCGTTGAACACTTCGGCCAAGTCCTCAAGGACAACGAAGGTTCTATTGTTGATAGCGAATATTGGGGCCTCAAAACGATGGCCTATAAAATCAACAAGAACCGCAAAGGTCACTACGCATTTATGAAATCTGATGCCCCGGCACCTGCCGTGCATGAGATGGAGCGCCTGATGCGCCTTCACGAAGACGTAATGCGCGTTATGACCATCAAAGTTGAAGAGCATGAAGAAGGCCCATCCGCCGTGCTTCAAGCCAAAAATTCGCGCGACGAACGTCGTGGCCGTCGTGACGACGACCGTGGCCCCCGTGGGGATCGTGGTGATCGCGACAGCCGTCCACCTCGTGGCGACCGCGAAGACCGCGCACCACGCAGCGAAACTCCAGCAGAAGGTAACTGATTATGGGCAGACAACCATTTTTCCGCCGTCGTAAAACTTGTCCCTTCTCTGGCGATAACGCGCCAAAGATCGACTATAAGGACGTAAAATTGCTTCAGCGCTATATCTCAGAGCGCGGCAAAATCGTTCCATCCCGTATCACCGCTGTTTCAGCCAAAAAGCAACGAGAATTGGCCCGCGCAATCAAACGCGCCCGCTTCCTCGCGCTTTTGCCATACGCTGTTAAGTAAGGAGACCTCATTATGGATGTCGTACTACTAGAACGCGTGGCAAAGCTTGGCCAAATGGGTGAAGTTGTTGCCGTCAAAAGCGGCTACGCACGCAACTTCTTGTTGCCCCAAGGCAAAGCCTTGCGCGCCAGCAAAGAAAACCTCGCCCGGTTTGAAGCGGAACGCGCCCAACTCGAAGCGCGTAATCTTGAAACCAAGAAAGAAGCCGAAGATTTGGCTGCGAAACTTGATGGACAGCAGTTCATCATCATTCGCTCCGCCTCTGATTCCGGTGCGCTTTATGGGTCGGTTACGCCGCGTGATGCAGCTGATGTTGCCACGGCTGAAGGTTTCACCGTCGACAAAAAGCAGTTTGCGCTTGAAACGCCGATCAAAGAGCTGGGCTTGCACAACATGTCCGTGATCTTGCACCCAGAAGTGGCTGCAACCATCACTGTCAACGTTGCGCGTTCCCAAGAAGAAGCGGAACTGCAAGCATCGGGTAAAACTGTGCAAGAACTGGCTGCCGAACAAGAAGCGGAAGCCGAGTTTGATATTGCAGAGTTGTTTGACGAAGTCGGCGCTGCCGCTTTGGACGACGACGATGATCTATTGGTAGCTGGCGCCGAAGACGACGCTGCAACCGACGATCAACCGGACGCAGAAGAAGACGCTTCTTAAAGCTCCTTTCTCGACCGAAAAATTGGAACCGCGCCCTAACCGGCGCGGTTTTTTTATGCCGCACGCCACGCCAACGCTCCGCGCGTATCGTACCACAGCCAAAGCCCTTTTCGGCTGTCCAAATGCACGCCCCCAAGCCACAGATCGCGCGTAATCGCATCTATCCCATGCGCGGAACCGTCCAATAAAGCCCGCCCAAACTCGCTTAAAGTCAAACGATCATCGCCCGCCGCCACCAAAACCGGCGGCGCAGTTTCACGAAGCCGTCGCAAAATCGAAAACGTGGTTAGATCGCCCAAAAACAGCGCATCTTCCAAATCCATATTGTCCAAGAACAACCTATGCGCCGACTGCGGCCCTCCATCCAACAACCTCAACAACTGCCGCTCGCTGCGCGTCAGCCCATCACTTGCCCAAGGGTATTCTTGCAAATGCCGCTCTAAAGCCCGCGCAAGATACGGCAAAGCGGCCAAATCCCCCTGCACAAATTCCGCCAATACGCGCGGATCGGGATCACAAAACGCCGCCCAGCCCCGCTGCGCCAAGTCCAACTGATCCGAACCAACCGCCACGCGCGCCCGGTACAACGCCCCAATCTGTTCAGGCGACAACTGGCCAAGGCCACGAAACCCCGGCACGCCTTCAAAGCGATCAATGCAGATCAACTCTAAACCAACCCGCCCCAAATCCTGCCCCGCAAACCAATCCAAGATTTGCAAGATTTGCAACTGATCCAACAAATCATGCTCGAACCAAAGCACCACCCGCTCAAAATTGCCAAACCGCGCTAATGTTCCATCCCGCGTCTGAAAATCACGCAAGACCTGCGCATGGTCATGCGCCCCGCCCGCAAACAGCGCCGCGCGCTCTAAACTTGCCTCTGCCAAGCTGAGGCCCGCTCGAAACGGGCCAAAATGCATCGGGTCACGCCAAGGCAAAACTTCGCCGCCTACCCCACTGGCCGAAATCAAATCGCCAGCACTATCGCCATTGGTGATATGAAGGAGCGTCACGCCATCTGGTCCACTTCGTCCACAAGAAACTGCACTTATGCCCGTTATCCACAGGGCATTTCGCTATTCACTAAGTCGATCACAGGCTACACTGGCTGACAAAGCAAGAGGGGCAGACATGGCAGACGGGTCGAATATCGGCGATCAACAAGGTGCACCAGAGCTACCGCACAATATTGAAGCTGAACAAGCTCTTTTGGGCGCGCTCTTGGTGAATAACGAGGTGTTTGACCGCATCGAAAACCTCGTCACCGATAGCCATTTCTTTGACCCCGTGCACGGGCGCATTTTTGAAACCATCGCCACCCGTATCCGCAAAAACGCGCTGGCCAGTCCCATCACCTTGAAAGCCTTCTTTGAAGATGACCCCGGATTGCAAGAACTCGGCGGCCCGGCCTATCTTGCCCGTCTTGCGGGGGCCGCGACCTCTTTTGTGGCTGCCCGCGATTATGCCCAGATGATCTATGATCTGGCCGTGCGCCGCGATTTGATCCAGATCGGCGAAGATATTTCCTTCAAAGCCAGCCACGTCGAAGTTGACGGCGACCCTGCCGAGCAAATCGTCGAAGCCGAACAAGCGCTTTATTCGCTCGCAGAAAAAGGCGGCGTTGATAAGGGCTTTCAAAGCTTCCTTGCGGCCATGAAAGAAGCGGTCAACACCGCCCAAGCTGCCTATAAACGCGACGGCAATCTGGCGGGTGTGTCCTCTGGCCTCACGGATATGGACAAACAACTCGGCGGTTTGCACCCGTCCGATCTAATCATCCTCGCGGGTCGGCCTTCTATGGGGAAAACCGCGCTGGCGACCAACATCGCCTTTAATATCGCCAAGAAATATAAAAAAGGCACCAAACCCGATGGCACCGAAGGCGCGGTTGACGGCGGCGTGGTTGGGTTCTTTTCGCTCGAGATGTCATCAGATCAGCTCGCCGCACGGATTTTGGCGGAGGTCTGCGAAATTTCATCCCATAAAATCCGCCAAGGTGATTTTACAGAATCCGAGTTTCGTCGCTTCGTTGAAGCTGCCAAAGAATTGCAATCCGCCCCCCTATATATCGACGACACCCCGGCCCTGCCGATTTCATCCGTTGCCGCCCGCGCGCGCCGCCTGAAACGCTCGCACGGGCTGGATGCGCTCTTTGTGGATTACTTGCAGCTACTACGCCCCGCCTCAGCGCGCTCTGACGGGCGGGTTCAAGAAATCTCTGAAATCACCCAAGGGCTCAAAGCGATTGCCAAGGAATTGCAAATCCCTGTCGTCGCTCTGTCCCAGCTGTCGCGTGCAGTTGAAAGCCGCGACGATAAACGCCCTCAGCTGTCGGATTTGCGGGAATCTGGGTCGATTGAGCAAGACGCGGATGTGGTCATGTTCGTTTATCGCGGTGAGTATTATAAAGAGCGCGAAAAGCCCGCCGAGCATGAAACCGACTCCATGATGAAATGGCAGGACGAAATGGCCAACCTTGAAGGCAAAGCCGAAGTGATTGTCGGCAAGCAACGTCACGGTCCCATCGGAACCGTCGATCTGCGCTTTGAGGGCGAGTTCACCCGCTTTTCGGATTTGGCCAAACCTTGGCAATCGGACTCGCGTGATTTCTAAGGGCACTACGCCCTCCAATTACGCCTCCAGTGGAAACCGCCCCCGCAGCACGATGAGGCAACGGATGACCAAAGCAATGGCCGCCACCAACAGCGATGTGGCCATGCCCCACCAGATGCCCAATCCGCCCCAGTCCCAGATAAAGCCGAACAGATAACACGTACCAAGACCGACAAAAACATAAGCAACAATCGCCACGATCATCGGCACAGTCGTATCCTTCACACCGCGCAATATGCCCGCCAAGACCACTTGGATCACATCCACAATCTGAAACGCTGCCGCAACCACCAGTAGCTTTGCGCCGAATGCCAGAATTTCCGGCGCACGGTCCTTGTCTACGTCAAGGAAAACGCCAACCAACGCCTCTGGCACCCCCACAAGCACCACCGCCATCACGCAAGAAAACCCAAGCGCCAGCGCCATCACAGCCCCAGATGCGCGCCAAACTGCCACTGGGTCCCCGCGCCCAGCCGCGCGCCCGACCCGCGCGGTTGCGGCCATCATCAAACCCAAAGGCACCATGAACATCACCGTGATTACCTGCAGCGCAATGCCGTGGGCGGCCAGTTCAACCGTGCCAATCCATCCCATCATAATCGCCGTCATAGAAAACAATCCGGTTTCCGCTAACATCATCAGCGAGATCGGCAAACCAAGCCGAAACACCTCGCCCATCGCCGCCCAATCGGGGCGCCAAAGCCGCGCAAACGGAGCACCTTGGCGCAGTTCTTGATCCCTCGACATTTGCACCAAAGCGACAAGCAATACCAAACACCCTGTGCCAAGGGTTGCAATTGCCGCCCCGCGCACGCCCATCTCTGGCGCACCAAAATTTCCGAAAATAAACACGTAGTTCAAAAACGCATTGATCGCGATCCCCACAAGCGTGGCAATCATCACGACCTTCGCCCGTTCCAGCGCGCTGAAATATGAACGCAGCACAAAAAACGCCATCACCGGAAATAAATTCCACATGGCAATCCGCATGTAACTTCCCGCCAGCGCGCTTAAATCCGGGTCTTGGCCAAGCGCCAAAAGCAAGCGATCCGTGGACCATAAAATCGGCGCAACCACGCAAACAAAGCCCATCGCAACCCATAAACCCATGCGCAACGACCGACGCGATTTCACTTCATCGCCGGCCCCCAAAGCCTCCGCCACCAAAGGGGCGACCGCATGGGCAAAACCCGATCCAAACAGCAAAAATACAAAAAACACTTGGGACGCCAACACACCTGCGGCCAAGGCTTCAACCCCATACCACCCCAACATGATTGTATCGGTGACGCCGTAAGCCACGGCCGCCAACTGGCTTGCCACGAGGGGCAATCCAAGACGCAGCGTAGCAGCAAAATGATCGGACCAGCTAGGCGTATCTGAATGGGGCAGCTCTGTTTGCATAAAGAATCCACTATGGGAAACCGCAAGATGGCGCAATTGATGTCTTTGACCGCGCGCTTGCCCCCCTCTCGTCCCCCCGCGCGCCAACAGGTTTCGCGCAGTTCCGTTGGTAAACGACCTAGTCTTCTGGCAAAGGCCCACGCAATCAGCTAGGCTTAACGCGGGTACTATAAAGAGCAGAATCAAACAAAAGGTCCCACCAGATGAACAGCGATGCCAGCGACCTCTTTGCAGAGGATGAGGCCAGTAATTCTTATGACGCGTCTTCTATCGAGGTGCTTGAGGGTCTAGAGCCCGTGCGCAAGCGTCCCGGCATGTACATCGGCGGCACCGATGATCGCGCGTTGCATCACTTGGTGGCCGAAGTGCTTGATAACTCGATGGATGAAGCCGTCGCAGGTCATGCCAGCCGCATCGAAGTTGAACTGCACGCCGATTATTCCTGCACCATTCGCGACAACGGCCGCGGTATCCCCATTGACCCGCATCCCAAGTTCCCTGACAAATCAGCTTTGGAAGTGATCCTTTGTACGCTTCATGCGGGGGGCAAGTTCTCGGGCAAGGCGTACCAAACCTCTGGTGGTTTGCACGGGGTTGGAATCTCGGTTGTGAACGCCTTGTCGGACCGTCTGGATGTCGAAGTTGCGCGCAACAAACAGCTTTATGTGCAAAAATTTTCTCGTGGCATCCCGCAAGGGCCCGTTGAAAACGTCGGACCTACGCAAAATCGCCGTGGCACCACCGTCACCTTCCACCCAGATGCGGACATCTTTGGTCCCAAGGCCCGCCTAAAGCCCGCGCGTCTTTTGACCATGACCCGCTCAAAGGCCTATCTCTTTTCCGGCGTTGAAATCCGCTGGAAATGCGCGCCCGAAATCATCACCGATGACACCCCGTCCGAGGCCGTGTTTCACTTCCCCGGCGGGTTGGCAGATTATTTGGCCGAACAACTTTCAGGCGCTTCAACCTATTCCGCCGTGCCATTTGCAGGCAAAGTCCAATTTGCCGATCGTTTCAACAACGACACGCCCGGCTCTGTTGAATGGGCCATCAACTGGACCCCTGCGCGCGACGGCTTTGTGACCTCTTATTGTAACACCGTGCCAACCCCGGAAGGTGGCACGCATGAGGCCGGATTTTGGGCCGCTGTGACCAAGGGCATCAAGGCTTACGGTGAATTGTCAGGCAACAAAAAAGCCGCACAAATCACCCGCGAAGACATCACATCCGGTGGTTCTGCCCTGATCTCTGTCTTTATCCGCGAACCTGAATTTGTCGGCCAAACCAAGGACCGCCTCGCAACAACCGACGCGCAACGGTTGGTCGAAAACTCTGTGCGCGATCACTTTGACAACTGGCTTGCCGCTGATCCCAAATCTGCATCTGCCATCCTAGATTTCGTGGTCCTGCGCGCCGAAGAACGACTTAAACGCCGCGCCGAAAAAGAAACCGCGCGCAAATCAGCCACCAAAAAGCTGCGCTTGCCCGGCAAGCTGGTCGATTGCTCCGCCACAGACCGCTCTGGCACCGAATTGTTCATCGTGGAAGGCGACAGTGCGGGCGGCTCCGCTAAAATGGCGCGGAACCGTAAAACCCAAGCCCTGCTGCCATTGCGCGGTAAAATTCTGAACGTGCTAGGCGCGGCCTCGTCCAAACTCAGTCAAAATGTTGAACTTTCGGACCTATCCCAAGCACTTGGCGTGGGTATGGGCACTCGCTTTAACATCGAAGACCTGCGCTATGACAAAATCATCATCATG
>CAZBBZ010000044.1:11991-12388 GCA_964489925.1 uncultured Rhodobacterales bacterium | reverse complement strand
TTGGCACGGCGCAATTGCCGAAATTTGCCGAAGACAGCTATCAGACCACCAACGGTTGGTGGCTTGTGCCCACGTCGGAAGTGACCCTGACCAATATGGTGGCGGGCAGCATTTTGGACGCGGATGAATTGCCCAAGCGCATGACCGCCCACACTCAATGTTTCCGCTCGGAAGCGGGAAGTGCGGGCAAGGATACCACGGGCATGTTGCGTCAGCATCAGTTTGAAAAGGTCGAAATGGTGTCGATCACCACGCCAGAGGACAGCCGCGCCGAGCTGGATCGCATGACCGAATGTGCGCAAGGCATTTTGGAAGCGCTCGATCTGCCCTATCGCACGGTCGTGCTTTGCACGGGCGACATGGGCTTTGGCGCGCGTCGCACCCATGACATCGAAGT
>CAZBBZ010000044.1:11768-11981 GCA_964489925.1 uncultured Rhodobacterales bacterium | reverse complement strand
CAAGAAGAATAATAATTATCGCGAGCGGCGGCGCACCCATGACATCGAAGTGTGGTTGCCCGGCCAAGATCAGTACCGCGAGATTTCCAGTTGTTCGGTGTGCGGCGATTTCCAAGCCCGCCGCATGAGCGCGCGTTATCGTGCCGAAGCCGGGGCGCGGCCTGAATTCGTACATACGCTAAACGGCTCTGGCCTCGCGGTGGGGCGCTGCTT
>CAZBBZ010000044.1:0-11758 GCA_964489925.1 uncultured Rhodobacterales bacterium | reverse complement strand
TTCGGTCCGGCCTGCTTTGTTAAAACTCTCGATGGAGTCCTGGCGCTGCTTGATCGCGGTGCTTGAAAACTATCAGCAAAAAGACGGCTCGATCACGATCCCTGAAGTGCTGCGCCGCTATATGAATGGCGCCAGCGAGATCAAAGCGGATGGGTCTTTGGGCGCGGCTTAAGGCTACGTATTTGTCGGACTTTGGTCTGCGCATTCGTCGGACCAAAGGTCCGCGCAATTATTGCGCGTAAATCGCCAGCCAACGGCGCAAAATAGCTTGCTCTAAAACGCTCGCGCGGTTGGCAAATGTCCGCGCCCCGCGCGGGCGTTCCAACCTGTGATCCGCCTTGGCGCGTTTTTCAGCATCCCGCGAAAAAATCGCAAAAGCCAACTGCCGCCCATTGGTGCCCTTAATGACACCCGAGAGCCCCCGCACAAAGTTCAGCGACCCTGTTTTAGCGCGAATTTCCACGTTTGGCGCCGCTTCCTTGCGCCCGTCTTTGGCAGACACAAAATAGCGGCGCAAAATACCGTCCAGATCACCCTGCTTGGCGGCACTGGCCATGACACTGGCCATATCGCCCGCACTCATAATGTTGTCAGGGCTAAGACCAGAATGATCGGCAAACTGCATCGCCTGCACCCCATAGGTCGCCTTCACCCATTCGGTCATAGCAAAAGCACTTGCGCGCAGACCCGCACGTTTGTCGCTGGCGGTTAGGCCAATAACCTCTGCGGTGAGGTTGGTGGAAAAATGCAGCATCCCGCGCACCAATAGCTGCAAACTTCGCCGTTCAAACAAGGCCACACTCGGCGCATCTATCGGAGCCTGTCCCGCTTGGGGGGTAGGCAAATTGATCCCCCGTTCCCGCGCCAGCGTGCGCAGCAAATCGGCCGTATAAAGCCCCGGATCACGTACAGGCAGCCAGCGCCCACCAGGTTTGCGCAAGGCACTCACAGCAACCGTCCAGTGATCGCGCGCGGCATCTTGCACAAACTCAAAAACGGGCGCACCACGGCTAACTTGTTCGATGCTCACCACATTGGACCGGGGCCGATTATTCGCCGCACGGCCCTGCAGTTCTAACGCTTCGTCCACCGCGTCCAAGTTCCATTCAAAAAACACCCGGTTGAAATTGGCGTTCAGCCCCGAGATCGCTGGGTTATAAACCACATGCGCTGGCTGGCTGTCGTGGATTTGAAACAGACGCGGCAGCGCGCTGGCGTCATATAAAAATCGCCCCGTCACGCCTTTGATGCCCGCATCCTGCAACTCATCGGCCATTTTCGCCAATTCGTCCGTATCCAAAACCGGATCACCACCCCCCACAAGAACCACATCGCCTTGCACGATACCGTTCACCAACGGGCCTGTGGTGGTGATTTTCGTGCGGAACTGAAACTCTTTGCCCAAACTTGCAAAGCCATAAAGCGTCGTGATGACCTTAGTGACCGAGGCAGGGGTCATAAGCGCATCCGCGCGGTAAACCTCTAGGATTTCGCCTGAATTGATGTCGATCAGGGCGGCTGCGGATTCCGGCAGGCTCGTCGTTTTCTGGATCAGCGCGTCCAGCACGTCATTCGCAGGTCTCGCAACTTTTGCGGGCTCTGATACCGGGCGCAACTGCGGAAACTCAACGCGAAGCGGCGCACCACTTTGTGCCATAGCAAAGCCGGGCTGAATAACAGTCAGCAGACAAAGAATTGCAATGACAAAAAAGCGCTTTAGCATTGGTATCTACAGACACAGGCTGATCGCAGCGATCAAGCGAAAAAACAGAAAGCGCCGCTTATGGGCCAAACAAATTCCGGCGTGTTGCCGATTTTTTCACAGGACCCGCGCCAAGATGTCTTTGTGCAGGACCCGTACCCGGCCTATGAACGCGCCCGCAGTTTGGGACCGCTTTGGTATTGGGACGACTATAACCGCGCGGTCAGCGGGGATTATGCGCTTGTGGATGCGGTGTTGCGGGATCGCGATTGGGTGCGCGAGGTGCCTGTGCATCTTGCGCGCGACACCCCGGCGCATTTGCAAGACTTTCGCGCCGTGGAACGGTTTTCGCTGCTCGAATTAGAACCGCCTGTGCATACGCGCATCCGCAAGGCGGTGCTAAAGGCCTTTACCCCGGCTAGCATCAACGCTCTTGAACCTGTGATTGAACGCATTTGCAGCGCGGCGATTGACGCGTTCCCGAGCGCAAAGTTCGATTTGCTAAGCACTTACGGCGAACGCGTGCCCGTGCAGGTGATCGCGCATATCTTGGGGGTGGACGCGGCAATGGCGCCCCAGCTTCTGACATGGTCTCATGACATGGTGGCCATGTATCAAGCGCGCCGGGATCGCGGAATCGAAGATCGGGCAAACCGGGCCGCCGCTGATTTTGCAGCCTTCATAAAGAACGAGATCGCGGATAAACGCGCGGCCCCTTGCGATGATTTGCTGTCGCGCTTGGCCAATGCGCCAGAGGCGGATCGCTTAAGCGATGATGAAATGGTGTCGACCACGATTTTGCTGCTGAACGCCGGGCATGAAGCCACGGTCCATACCATCGGCAACGGGGTCCGCTTGCTCGCCGAAATGGACGACCCTGCGCAGTTTTTTGAAAATGCGGATAAGGCGGCGGCTACCTGCAACGAAATTCTGCGCTTTGATCCGCCGCTGCATATGTTTGAACGTTATGCGGCCAAGCGCATCGAACTGGCAGGCCATGTGTTTGAAAAAGGCGACACGCTGGGCCTGTTGCTGGCGGGCGCAAATCGTGATCCGGCAGTGTTTGAGAACGCGCATGAGTTTCGTCCCAATCGCGGCGCGGTACCGATGACCAGCCTTGGGGCAGGGGTGCATTTTTGCCTTGGCGCCCCCCTTGCCCGGCTGGAACTTGCGATTGCCTTGCGCGTGCTGTTTGACCGGTGTCCCAATTTGCGCGCACAGCCCGCCCGGTTCGCGGATCGGTATCATTTTCATGGGTTAGAGAATTTGATGATAGAGGTTTGAACCCATGCGGGGACAATACCGAGCTTATCGATGGGCCGGGGTGCGGCGAGCGGCCGTTTGTTCAAAGCGCTTTATCAATCAAATCCGCCGAACCGCGACCGTGACGCGGTATCGTTGCCAAATCGCCGTGCCGTGGGACGGCCCAGCGATAAGCGGGCGGCTTCGCCTTATCCCCGCTTTGGCGCGTTACCCCAACTCACCCCGCAGGCTGCGCCGTTTCCACCAAGCGCACAAAGTAACTCGCCCCGATGGGTGACAACTCGTCATTGAAATCATACTCTGGATGATGAAGCCCCGCCGACTCCCCCTGACCCAAAAAGATATACGCACCGGGGCGTTCTTCTAGCATATAAGAAAAATCCTCCGCCCCCATGGTCGCAGGAAAATCCGTATCAACGCGATCCTGTCCAACCACATCCGCCGCCACCTGCGCTGCAAACCCGGTCTTTTCCGCATCGTTCACCGTCACCGGATAGCCGTATTCATAATCCAGCGTCGCCGTCGCCCCGAATGTTGCGGCCGCACCTTCCATGATCTGGGTGATCTTTTGCTCGACCCATTTGTTCAGCCCCGGCTTTAGCACGCGCACGGTGCCGTTAATCATCGCCGTTTCCGGGATCACATTATTGGTCGTGCCGGTGTGGATTTGCGTCACTGAAACCACCAAATTATCCGCCGGATCCGCCATGCGCGACACGATGGTTTGAAGCGCTTGCACCATGTGCACCGCCACCATAACCGGATCAATCGAGGCGCTTGGCTGCGCCCCATGCGCCCCTTTTCCTGTGATCGAAATCGTAAAAGCATCCGCCGCCGCCATCAAAGGGCCGGGCCGCGTCAAAGCCGCACCAACGGGTTGATTTGGCCAGTTATGAACGCCGTAAACTTGGGAAATGTTGTATTTGTCCATAATTCCTTCGGCGCACATGACCTCGGCCCCGCCACCACCTTCTTCGGCAGGCTGGAAAAGCAGCGCCACGCGCCCCGAAAAATTGCGTGTCTCCGCCAAATAGCGCGCCGCACCCAGCAGCATCGCCGTATGCCCATCGTGACCGCAAGCGTGCATCTTGCCCTCATGCGTAGACTTATAATCCAAGTCCCGCACTTCGGTGATCGGCAGCGCATCCATATCCGCGCGCAGCCCAATCGTCGGCCCCTCCCCGGTCCCGTTGATAATCGCCACGACACCGTTTTGCGCCACGCCCGTTTCAACGTCATCCACCCCAAACTCGCGCAACCGCTCCACCACGAAAGCGGCGGTTTGTTCCGTGTCAAACAACAGCTCTGGGATCGTATGTAGATGTTGGCGCCACGCGGTCATGTCTTTGTGAAATTCGGCAATGCGATTGATGACAGGCACAGGCGTTCTCCTCTGGGAAATGGGCTATGATTTGGTTAAATCGTTACGTGACACAGGTCAACGATTGGCAAATGCGATGTTCAAGACAGACAAAGAAATTGCGGCCTCGAATGCGCGGGTGATCCCGGCGGGCGGCGGCATGGCGCGCTTGCGCGAAATTATGGCGCGCCTGCGAGACCCGGACAGCGGCTGCCCTTGGGACATCGAACAGGATTTCGCCTCCATCGCCCCTTACACGATCGAAGAAGCCTATGAGGTCGTCGATGCGATTGAGCGCGGCGATATGGGCGAGTTGCGCGGCGAGCTGGGTGATTTGCTGTTGCAGGTGGTCTATCACGCACAAATGGCGCACGAGGCCGGGCATTTCGGCTTTGACGAGGTGGCCGAGGCGATTTCTGACAAAATGATCGCGCGCCACCCTCATGTGTTTGGCGATGAGGATCGCAACAAATCCGCTGCGCAACAGACCAAGGATTGGGAAGCGACCAAGGCCAAGGAACGGGGGCGTGCTAGTGTTTTGGACGGGGTTGCGGGTAATCTGCCCGCGCTTACGCGGGCGATTAAGCTGCAAAACCGGGCGGCGCGGGTCGGCTTTGATTGGCCGGATATTTCTGGCGTGACCGACAAGCTGTTAGAGGAAGCCCAAGAGCTGGCAGAGGCAAAAGGCGAAAGCCCCGAACGTCTAGAAGAAGAATTTGGCGATTTGGCATTTGTGATGGCCAATCTCGCGCGGCATTTGGACATTGATCCCGAACGCGCCCTGCGCCGGGCGAACGCAAAGTTCATGCGCCGCTTTCAAGGGGTCGAAGCGAAACTGGCCGCCCTTGGCAAATCCCCGAACCAAAGTGATCTTGCGGAAATGGATGCCCTATGGGACGCGGTCAAGGCCGAAGAAAAACAGGGGGACTAAAGCGCGATTTTAGCGGTAACTTCATCGCGGCTCGGCATGCTGGCCGCAGCCCCTGTGCGCGTGACGGAAATGCCTGCAACGATGCAACCGATCTGAACCGCCTCTAGCGGTGATTTGCCCATGGACAGCCCATAGGCCACCGCCCCGTTAAACGCATCGCCCGCCCCGGTGGTTTCCACAACTTTCGCGGCCGCTTGCGCGGGCACCATCCCGTGGCCGTATAAATACGCCCCCTGTTCCCCCATCGTGATGATCGGGGTCTTAACGCCGCGCGCCACCAAAGCCTCACAAGCCTTAGCAGCAGTTTGCGCATCCTTGACCCGCACCCCTGTTAAAGCTTCGGTTTCGGTTTCATTCGGGGTGACGAAATCACATAAATTCAGCATAGCATCCGGCAATTCCGCTGCCGGGGCCGGGTTCAGAATGGTTGTAACCCCTTGCGCCCGCGCAATTTCCAAAGCGCGCGTGGCCGCATCAAGGGGTTGTTCTAGCTGGGTGACAAATACATCCGCCGCCTCAATCACATCCGCGCGCCCATCAATGTCACTTGGCGAAATCGTCGCCGCCGCACCGGGGGAAATAATGATCGCATTATCCCCGCTCGCCTCATCCACATAAATAAAAGCCGAGCCCGTGTAGCTATCCGCATCCTGCTGCACGCAGGGCGTGATGCCCGCCTCTTTCCAAAGACCAAGCGCCATGTCGCCAAACGCATCCGCGCCCAGCTTTGTAATCATGCTCACATCACCCCCAAGGCGCGCCGCCGCAACCGCTTGGTTCGAGCCCTTGCCTCCGGGTCCAAGCGCAAAGCTATTGCCCAGCACCGTTTCCCCCATCACAGGCATCCGATCACCGCGATAGGTCGCATCAGCGACAAACACCCCAAGAACTGCAATTTTGCCCATATTAAATCACCGCCGCTTCGATAAAGGGATCATTGTTCAAAATCCGCGCCACCCCCAAAGGGGTCAGATCCAGCGCCCGGTATTCCCCATAAGCGATCTGTTCGGCCACACCACGCCCCATTGCCGGGGATTGCTGCAAGCCATGCCCGGAAAACCCGTTCACAAGGATGAAATTCGGGCAATCCGGATGCGGGCCGATGATCGCGTTTTGATCGAGCGTGTTAAACGCGTAATGACCCACCCACGAATTTTGCAGCTTGATCGCCTCAAACGCAGGCACGCGGTGGGCAAGGGCGGGCCAGACGATGTTTTCCCAAATAGAATGATCGGGGATAAAATCGTCCGGCGCCACACCCGGATCATCAGGGGGCGGACAGCCCGCCATATAATACGTCCCATCTTGGCGCATATGCACCCCGCTTGGGTCAATCGTCAGCGGCAAATCCCGATCCAGCGGGGTTTGTGCGGAAAAGATAAACGTATAGCGCTTGCGCGGCTCAACCGGCAGATCAAGCCCTGCCATTTGTGCAGTCAGGGCCGCGCGCGGGCCAGAGGCATTGACCAGCGTGCCGCAATGGATCGTTTCCCCACTGGCCAGCGTGACGCCGGTTACTTGCGCGCCATCGCGCGCAATCGCAGTGACTTCATTGGCGATATATTCAACGCCTCGCTCGCGCGCTTGGCGCTTCCACCAATCAAACAGGGTGCCACCGTCAAAATATCCCTCATCTGTCAGATTGTGATTGCCACCCAGCACGTCATCAAGATTGTAAAACGGATAGGCCTCCGCAATCTGCGCCGCCGTCATATATGTGGTGCCCGCCCCCAATTTGGCTTGGGTCTCGGCCATATCTTGCATCATGGCCGCGCCTTTTGGATCAGCCGCCAAATACATGTAGCCAAACTCGTGAAACGCAAGCTCAGGCACCCGCTCATCCCCGCCCAACATGGAGCGAAAGTTCTTTACGAAATGGGCCGCAAATTGCGAAATGCCGATGTTAATCGGGGATGAAAACTGTTGGCGCATACAGCTGTTGGTATGGCTGGTCGAGGCGAACTCGTAACTCGGGTCGCGTTCCACCACCAAAACCGAGCCATCAAAATCCGGGTTATCGGATAAAAACCACGCCACCGATGAGCCAAGCATCGCCCCGCCAATAATGACCACGTCATAAGAACGGGATTTGGGAGCGTGATAAGCGGTTTGCAAAGTCGTGATCCTAAAGGGGGCTTAAAAGGGGCTTAAACGGGCAGGGGGGGCAAGCGCCCCTCGGCTTTCAAAGTTTGAAACGCCTTAAGGGTCAGCGCAATGCCTTCATCCACCGAAATCGACGGATAATCCCCCACATGGGCGCGCAAGGGCGCATCGTCCAAATCGGGCGGAAACGGAAAGGCCGATCCACTTGCCCGGATGTCAGCCCCCGGCATTTGCGCATTCAGCTTGGCAACCGCCTCTGAAACCACCTCTGTCGGTCCGTTAAGATCAAACACATCCGCGCTGGCCCCGTCTTTGGACACAGCGCCAATAAAGGCCGAGGCCGCTTCGCCCGCATAAAGAAAACTCGTCGGCCCATCAAAGGTCACTTCAAACGGCGCGCCAAGCACCGCCGCTTGCACGCCCAGCGTGAATTTCGAGCTGTTCCCCTGATCCCGCGCAACGCCGTAAACCACATTAGGCCTGATCCCGACCGATGGCACTTGCCAGTCCTGCCAAAACACCTTGGCCGTCTGTTCGTTCGCTTGTTTGTAAACGCCGTAAAGCGTGGCCAGCCACGGGGTTTCCCCGGTCGGCATCGCTAGGCTCGCAACCGAACTGGCGTAAGTGGTGCGCTTAATCCCATGGGCGCGCGCGGCTTCCAGCACGTTGATCGTGCCAAGCACATTCACGGATGCCCCCGCAGAGGGGTTCGCTTTGCAAAACGGAATTTGCAGCCCCGCCAAATGAATGATTGCACGCGGATTATGCGCGGCAACAACCGCATGCACGCGAGCCGCATCCGAAATATCGCCCGTTTCCCAGGTCAGAGCCGCCGCTTTTTCATCACCCATAATCAAAGCCGGGCGACGGCGATCATCCTTTAGATCAAAGGCGATCACCGGCACATCTGCGGCAGTCAGAATCGCGCAGGCCCAAGCCCCGATGCAGCCCCCCGCACCAGTGATCAAAACCGGGCCATCTGCGTTACGCGCAAAAGGAACGAAAGGGTCGGTTAGAAAATCCATGCGGGCCTCCAAAACGAATGGAGCCCAACTGTCACCCTGAAGCCGCCCAAGTGCAAGCGCGAGTTGAAAGAAATTGCGCGCTGTAACCCCGGCGCGCGCGGGTGCCGTATTAGGGCGTCGCCCTAGGCCGGAACCGCGCGGTTGCGCGACAGGGCTTGGCTAAGAACCGATGACAGACCCGCTTGAGTGGTCGGCTGAAACTTCGCGGCTGCCGTCACAGACGTAACAGACGGCTCAATCGGTTCACTTGTCAAAACAGGCTCGGCCGCATCACTTGCAAAGATTTCGGTGGTGGTGAAGGTCTGAGCTTGGCTTGATCCAAGCGGCTCCACAATAAAATCAAAACAGTCCGCATCATCCAGCAAACCGTCCCAAGCAGACGTTCCCGCAGTCGTATTATCCAACATTAAAAGCCCCAACATTTACACAAACTAGGATTAGTTACTCGTCACACATATTCAAAACCGGCCAATACACGACCGCCATACGATCATCACACATCCATCGCACTGAGGGCCTTATTGGGGCAAAATGTGGCGAAAATCCGTGTGTTTTCACGGGCGGGTTTTGTGGATATGCGGTTTTTTGGGGATTATTCATTGCAAAACGCAAAAATACGTCTGTGGCGGCGCAGTTGGGCTGGATATCTACCCCCCCAATTGTGTCCGCATCGCCTGATAGACCACAGCCGTCGCCGTATTCGCGAGGTTTAGCGAGCGCACGAGGGGGCTTTTCATAGGCAGGTTAAACACCCGGTCGTCCATGCCGTCCAAAATCTCGCTGGGCAGCCCCTTGGTTTCACAGCCAAACACCAGAAAGGCATCCGCCTGATATGTCGGCTCAAACACGCTTTGCGCGCCATAATCCTCGAAGAAATACAAACTCTCACGCGGGGGGCGGCGTTGATCGACAAAGCTTTGCCAATCGTCATATTCGCTCAGCTGCACATGTTTCCAATAATCCATGCCCGCGCGCCGGACCGCTTTTTCCTCGATCGAAAACCCATAGGGCTTAATCAGGATCAGCTCTAGTTCCAGCGCCAAACAGGTCCGCCCAATCGCCCCGGTGTTGTAAGGGATTTCCGGCGTCACAAGGACGATTTTCATTTGCGGCTTTGACATCCCGCAGGGCTTTTTCGATTTACCCCGCCCGTGTCAAGGGTGCGCGGGTCATGGACCCCTTGCCCCCAAAAGAAAAAGCCCGGCTAGATAACCGGGCTTTCCTAAATTCAGATGAGTGGCGCTCTTATTCAGAGTTGCCCATGAACATCAGCAAGAACTGGAACATGTTCAGGAAGTCCAGATACAGGTTCAGCGCGCCCATGATGGCCGCTTTGCCCAACCATTCGGTCTGGCCGTGGGACGCCATAGCGACATACTGGCTTTTGATGTTTTGCGTGTCATAAGCTGTCAGACCTGCAAAGATCAGCACACCAATTGCGGAAATCGCGAACATCAGCGCTTCGGATTGCAAGAACCAGTTTACGATCATTGCAACGATCAAGCCGATCACACCCATGATTAGGAACGAGCCCATCGCGGATAGGTCTTTCTTCGTGGTATAGCCGTAAAGCGACAGACCCAAGAACGCGATTGCGGTCACAAAGAATGTCTGCGCGATTGAAACGCCGGTGTAGCGCACAAAGATCGTCGAGAGCGACAGGCCGATCAGGGCCGCAAACAGCACGAAAACACCGCGCGCGGCATTTTCGGACAGGCGGTTAATCGCAGCACCGAACATAAAGACGATGGCCAAAGGAGCAAAGATAATCGCCCAACGCAGTGGCGTTGTGAACATGGTTTGCAGCAATTCTGCTGGCACAATAGAAGTCGGCTGACCGCTAAAGAATGCCTTTAGGTCCATGCCGAAAACATAGGCGACAATCCCTGTCACAACCATGCCCATCGCCATAAGGCCATAAACT
This sequence comes from uncultured Rhodobacterales bacterium, assembly GCA_964489925.1. Classification (GTDB taxonomy): domain Bacteria; phylum Pseudomonadota; class Alphaproteobacteria; order Rhodobacterales; family Rhodobacteraceae; genus CAYLLD01. Next base: position 1,450 of record CAZBBZ010000044.1, on the reverse strand, counting down.
CTGTTCATATGGGCGCGCAGACCCTCATCAATTTGGGCGGCGCTGACACCAGCACCTGCCCTGCGCACGGTTCCAAATTCGGACATCTAATCCTCCAAAAAACTTGCATGTTGCTGCACAACTCTTGCCGCGCAGTTCGTTCCCATTGAATATTGGGTGTTCCGACGCATTTTTCAAGGGAAATTGCGTCTATTTCGTGGTGAACTTCGTGGCGTTTCCTTGAGATTTGTTAAATCCCGCCCGCATTGCTCATAATTCGCACAAGTATTGGTGCAAATTTCAGTCCTGACTGCGCAAAACCCGCGCCGCACTGACCCCCAAGGAGCGCCACGCAAAGGCGAGCCCGGCCACCAAATTGGCCAATGCGCCGCCTGCGACGATCAAAAACGCGGACAAGGGCTCCAGCACAAAATCCGCCTCCATCACAAAGGTAATCACCGCCCAAGCCGCCAGCGATCCGGCAATCAGCGCGATCAGCCCGGCGGCAAATCCCAGCAATCCTGCGCGCATAGCGAAACTCGCCAAGATGCGCGCGCGCGTGGCCCCCAGCGTTTTCAGCACCGCCGCTTCATAGGTCCGCCTGTTTTCTCCGGCAGCAGCTGCGCCGATCAAAACCACAAATCCCGTCAGCAAGGTCGGCAATGCGGCCCAGCGGATGGCAACGGCCAAAGCGCCCAAAGCCTCGGCCACGCGATCAATCGCATCGCGCACACGGATCGCGGTGATATTGGGAAACTCCCCGGCCAAATTGCGCACCAGCCGCGCGTCCGCTTCGGGGGCGGCGTAAACCGTGGCGATATGGCTATGGGGGGCGCCTGCCAGCGCCGCTTCATTCACGATCATGATGAAATTGATCCCCATGTTCGAAAAATCCACCACCCGCAGGTTGGCAATCGTTGCCACAATATCGCGCCCTAAAATGTTGATGGTCAGCTCGTCTCCGACGCTTATCCCCAACTCTTGCGCTTCTTCATCGGCAAAAGAGACCAGCGGTGGGCCTGTGTAATCCGTCGCCCACCATTCCCCTGCCGTCAGCTCTGCGGCTTCGGGCATGGCGGCGGCATAAGACACCCCGCGATCCCCGCGCAGCACCCAATGCGGCCCGGCCACGTCTTTTGCCGCCTGTCCATTGATTTTCGTCAGCACACCGCGCAGCATCGGCGCCGTTTCAATCTCGCTCACCGCCTCATCCGCGCTTGTGAGATCCAAGAACCCGTCAAGCTGCGCGTTTTGAATATCCACCATGAAATAGGACGGCGAAATTTGCGGCAGTTCCGCGCGAATACGCCCCTGCAAATTCGCATCAATCTGCGCAATCGCCGCCAGCACCGTCAGCCCCAGCCCCAAGGACAGCATCACCGCGCCTGTGTCATTGCCCGGCGCCCCAATCGCGCGCAGGGCCAAATGGGTCGCGGGCCGCCCGCGAAACAGATGCGCACGCGCCAAACGG
>CAZBBZ010000043.1:0-12422 GCA_964489925.1 uncultured Rhodobacterales bacterium | reverse complement strand
AGACGGTGACCCGGCGGGTTTTGAATACCATTAATGCCCGGCCCCCAATCAATGTAATAACCCGCATGACCATGGAGGGGATCTTGCACGCTTGCCCCAACATTTTCGCCAAAGGAGTTTCCATTGTAACCGCCATCGGTAATGCGTTGGAGCAAACCGGGCTCATCCGCTGGCGCACCATGTTCGGCAACAGTGATGTCATGTGTTTGATCGTCGTATTGGATCATCAGTTCGTTGTGCGTTTGTGCAGAATCTGCAAGATTGCCGTTCCATGCTAAGGGCGCACGATCCCCCCATCCTGCGACTTGGGAAAGTGCAAACGCATATGATCCAGCGGTGTCTGTGCCATCTCCCGCGGCCCAAGAGGACACATTAAAATCAATGTTTGATTGGCCCGTATTATAAAGCCGTTCCATTTCCGCATAGGGATCTTGCCGCGCACGGTTGATATATTGCAGCATCAATTGTTCAATGTCAGATGGCTCTCCATCCGGCGATGGTGGGATCACGGTTGTCTGGTAGCTATGGGAGCCAAGCCCGTCAATTGTGTCTACAGCGAAGCTATCCCATTCGCTTGTGTCAAAAGCATTGCTTGCGTTGCTATCGCCATCAACGACATCAAACTTTCTACGCAAAGTGACATCTTGCGCAAAGTTGGTGGCGTTACCAATCTGCCCAATGCTGTCGATGATCGCATCGTCGCCGTCTCTCAACACGTAGGTGTCATTGCCATCATGCGAAACAAGATTAAGCGCTTGGCCGACAGTTATTTGACTATTTGGGTCATTTGCACGGAATACAATGGATTGCCCCGGCGCAACGGCCGATCCGGCATTATATGTAATGGTCGAATTAGGGGTCGTTGATCCGTTGGAATAAATAGAGATGCTATAACCAGAAATATCGAGCGTACTGGAACCTACATTCGTAATCTCAATGGCTTGATTGCCGTTCGTACCTTCGACGTACTCAGAAAATATTAAAGACATTTTTTTCCCCTAAAAAGCGTGTGTTTTTTGTTTATCGCCCGCAAAAATCGCTGCAGGCACAACAGCCATTAAACGCTACATTAATTTTCAACCTATTGGCATAAAAAATGCAAAAGCCCCACCAGTCGGCAGGGCCATGCTAGAAAACAAGTCTATTGGATTTATTCCGCAGCGCGGTCGTAAACCAATACGTCATCCAAAAAGCTGTGGAACTCGTCGCGCAGGTCTTCACGTTCCAACGCAAAGGCAACCGTGGCCTGCAAATACCCGGCCTTTGAACCGCAATCAAACCGACGCCCGTCAAAGCGATGCCCATAGACGCCAGAACGATCAATTTCTTTCGCGATCGCATCTGTAAGCTGAATTTCACCACCCGCGCCAGGCTCTTGATCATCAAGATTGCGCAACACATTGGGGGTCAAAATGTAGCGACCAATCACGGCAAGGTTTGAAGGCGCTTCTTCACGACGTGGTTTTTCGACCATGCCGCGTGCACGCACCAGCTGACCCATATCTTCTTGGACATCCAAGACGCCGTAAGAGGACACTTTATCGCCGGGCACTTGCATAGCCGCAACAATATTGCCGCCAGTTTGTTCATAGGCCTCGACCATTTGTTGCAAGCACGGCTTGCGTGCCGCAATCACATCATCGGGCAACATTACCGCAAACGGCTCATCCTCTGCGATCAAGCGACGCGCACACCAAACAGCGTGACCCAAACCAAGCGCTTCGCGTTGGCGAACATAAGCAATCGCACCAGACGGCATGTCCGTGCGCTTTAGCTCGTTCAAAAGATCCATTTTGCCTTTGCGCTTGAGCGTTTCCTCAAGAACAGGGGCGCCGTCAAAATAATCCTCAAGCGCGCCTTTGCCGCGCGAGGTGACAAAGATAAATTCTGTAATTCCAGCCGCACGTGCTTCATCAATCGCGTATTGGATCAACGGGCGATCGACGAGCGACATGATCTCTTTCGGGATCGATTTGGTCGCGGGCAAAAATCGCGTTCCCATGCCGGCAACTGGAAAAATCGCCTTCGTTACGCGGGTATTGACGCTCATCTGCTTACCTCAATTCAATGCTACACTTGCACAAGTACTTTCACTTGAAGCCCGTGTTAGATGCAAAATGTGTCCAAAATTTATCCAACAACGGCACATTGAAAGGCGACGACAGCAGATCCGTTCTTTTTCGACCCAAAGTTAAAGTAAAAGCGAACTAATTTTGCTAGTTGCCGCCAAATTCTGCCAAAGTTGTTTTCGCAAGCGCGGCTTGGGGTAGATTTGACTCCCCAAACAACTCTACCGCCGTGGTCAGCGTCGATTTCGCTTCATCGGTTTTACCAAGAACGCGGTACAGCATCCCCAGATGGAAATGGACCATCGGATTGTTCGGGATTCCTTCCGCTGCGGATTTCAAAGGCTGCAACGCGCGCTCATGTTCGCCTCGTTTGAAAAGAATCCAGCCATATGTATCTTGGAACGCAGGATTGGTGGACGAGCGCAACCGCTTAGCCACGTTATAAGCTTTTTCTAGGCTTTCAGGATCATCTCGGTAGTCCGACAGCAAACTCGCGTAATTATTTGCCAGAACATCCGAAATTTTATTGGCCTCATAAAGCTGTTCATAAACACTTATCGCGTTTTCAAAATTACCCTCACGCTCAAATCTTGAAGCTTCCGCAAATAAAAGCCCCGGCGCGTTTTCGGTTAGGCTTAACCCTTCCGCTATCACCGCATTGGCGTCTTCGGCACGCCCAAGAGACATGTAAAGACGGGACAAAGCGCCGTAGCCGGATTCACTATTTGGATGTAACGCGATCACGCGACGATAGGTCTGCTCTGCTTCATCCACTTTACCGTCAAAGGCAAAAACAGCCCCAAGCAATAGGTTCCCCCGCATACTTTTAGGTTCGTCTTTCAAAATACCTTCAAGGAACGACGTCGCTTCTTCGGTATCGCCTGCCAATAGAAACGTACGGACGAGGTTTTCCATCGCGGTGGTTTTTTCACCAGCTTCCGCCCACATTTGACGCAAGGCACCGATAGACTCTTCAAACCGTTGCTGCCCTGACAGGGACGCCACGCGTATTTCTTTGGCGAGCTGGCGACTTGCATCGTTATTGCCGATAGCCTCAATGCGCTGCGCAACACTCTCTGCTTCGCGCCAATTCGATTGATTTAAGTGCAGCTTTGCCAAACCACTAAGCGCGGCAACTGATCTTGGACTATTCACAACCGCGTTCTTTAGAACTTCTTCCGCCAAGGCGAATTTTTTATCTTTCACCAAAAATTCCGCGTAACGCAGGCTTTCGTTCACACCAGAATTTGACGCTCTTACCGCTAGGGCTAGACGCTCTTGCGCAAGGCCGCGTGACCCGTTGCGTTCATGCGCCAGCGCAAGCACCGTAAGAATCCGCGGATTTTGCGGACTACCAGCCAACGCCGAACGCAAATCGGAAATAGCCGACTCAGGGTTATCGTCATCGAGGTGGATTTGCCCGCGCAATGTCAGTGCATCAATATTTGTAGAATCTTCGGCAAGCGTGTCCGCAATGATGCGCCGTGCCTCCGTCTTGCGACCTTGGGTCAGCAATAGCCGTGCTAGACGGACTTTGACCGCCGCTTCGTCGTCCCCAAGATCACGGTTTTGCAAATTCTCCAGTCGCTCAATGGCACCATCAAGGTCGCCCGCGCGTTCTTCGATTTCGGCCAGCGCTAACTCATAGACAATTTCCTCCGGGTCGCTTTCCGCCAAAAATGCCAATTCTTGTCGCGCGGCATCGATTCCCAAATTATCGTCTCGGAATTCAACCACAGCCATTTTGTACTCAAGGTTTTCGGGAAACCGTTCGGACCGCGCCCGCAAAACAGTTTCCGCAGACCCCATGTCATTTCGCTTCAAGTGCCAAGCAATCAGCCCTTGCGTCACACGTTGGTTTTGCGGTGCAATTTTGAACATTGTGGTCAGTTGTTTGCCAACTCCATCATCGTCCCCACCAAGTTCGAGCGCTTGTAGTTTTGAAAGATGAAGCCCGAAATTTAGCGGCGCACCGACAATAGAGGCATCAAGCAGTTCAAGAGCCGCGCCATATTGTTCTTCTTCAATAAGGATCGAGGCAAGCACTTGCGACGCCGCAGGTTCGGTTGGCGATTCTTGCAAAATTGTTTCGGCAACCTTGCGTGCTTCGTCTTTATTGCCGCTTCGAAGTTCCACAGTGGCCAACAGGCTGCGCACTTCGATGTCGCTTGGGTCCGCCCGCAATCCAGCATCAATGTGCAGCTTTGCAGTGCTCAACTGATTGGCCACGATCATGATCCGCGCCAACATTTTACGCGATTCTAAATGAGTCGGCTCAATTTCGACCGCTTCTTCCAAAGCGCCAGCCGCGCGAGCAAAGTCGCCTTGCTTCATTAGAAGCTTCCCGTACTCCACCCGTGGCGCAAGCGCCGCTTTGTTCAGACGCATGGCGTTTCTAAACTCAAGCGCTGCTTTTTCGGACTCTCCGCTTTCAAGCAGCTCCATACCATTCTTGAAATGGCCTTCCGCGCGAGATTCTGCGTTGTCGCAAGCCGTAAGACTTAGCGCTGCGACGCATATTGCAGACGCGAATATATTTCGGAATTTGGCCATCAAAAGGTGACTCCGTAAGTGGGGGATAACTGCCGAACTTTTCTTTCGAGATAGAACTTTATGCCTAAAGTGACAATATCAGGGCAGTAATTCAAAGTTCTAAGCAAAAACGTGCGTTCAAAAAGAATTGAGCGAAATTTAAGTGACAAATTCACACAAATCAGATCGCAAATGAAAAACGCCGCCCCAATGGGACGGCGCTCAAAATTTCAAAAGTCCGGTAAAGACTACATGCCAGTGCCGCGAACAACCGCGCCAACAGTGCGCAAAACGATTGACGCGTCAGTGCGCAATGTAAGCTTCTGCGCATACTGGTTGTCATAGATGGTACGCTCAGCGAACGAAGATTCGTTGCGATCCGAAACCTGCCAAAGACCAGTCAAACCAGGACGCATCGTGTAATACGCGTGACCTTTATAAAGATCTTTCTGGTTAGGAAGGAACGGGCGTGGGCCTACAATGCTCATGTCGCCAAGCAAAACATTGAACAGCTGTGGAAGTTCATCCAGCGACGTTTTGCGGATGAAATGTCCAACTGCAGTGATCCGTGGATCGTTGCGCAGTTTCTGGTTCACGTCCCACTCCAACTTTGCAGTTGGGTTGTTTTCAAGATGCTCGCGCAGACGCTCGTCCGCGTCAGTAACCATCGAGCGCAATTTCCAACATGTGAATTCTGCGCCATTCCGACCGATGCGGGGCTGCGAATAAAACGCCGGGCCGCCGTCACGCTTGATCAGAAACGCAAGAATTCCAACTACTGGAAGAATGATTGGAGCAGCCATTATGATCGCTGCAACGTCAAACATACGTTTGAAGAAATTGGCGTACACGCCAACGGGCGCCACGTCGCCCTTAATTCCGAAATTTACTTCCGCCGACATACTCTCATCTGGCGCTTTAACAAAGTCAAACATGACACCCCCAAAAAAACACAATTGCTGGGCTTTCAAACCACAGCGCGGGTTTCCCCAACCTGAACTAATCCTGACCCCCATCAGTCTTGGCCTCTTTTTACCGCACTAGTTCTGTGCTGCGCAGTTTTTAAGACCTTAGCCTTCGGTTAGAAGACATCGTTTTTTTGACACGGAGTTGCCTCATTTTCAACTGCTAATCAAACTTGCGCCAAATTTGTTTATAGTTCGTTCGATGTGTTTCAATTCCGCATCGTTTTGAGGGTTTGGTAACCAGTTTTTAGCGAATTTAGGGGGAAAACAATGAAAAACGCTGCTATTTTACAATTTAACTAGCGGTTTGTTACGTTCAAATTAGGCACGGGCGCAAAGATTTAGACCTAAATGTGACCGCATAACTGTGATTGATTCTGAAAAGTGTTCAGGGCTAGCGGTCCCAATCCCCATGCCCATCCTGCTTGTCGCCACCAATAAACAAGGCAATCATCTTGCGCGTGCGATACCAGCGGATCGCACATAAAACGCGAAAGGCTTTCCAGCGGTCCGCAGCACGGGCCAAGCGATCTGACCGGATAATCCTTAATATCTCAGGTGCCGGGGAAACCGCGACCAGCGCCGTGCGGAACAACCAACGTAAAGCACCAAACGACTTTGCCCGCTCCCGCGCAAAATCATGTGCCGTGTGGCGATCCCATTTCGATTGCAGTTCAGAAAACGACTTTCGCGCCGGATGAAAAACAATCATGCCGTCCGCATAATGGGTTTCATGTCCAAGCGCGGTCGCGCGCTGCCCCCAATCCCGATCTTCGGCAATACCGATACCAGCAAAATGTCCGACGGTTTCAAAAACATCTTTTCGAACCGCCAAGTTGCCCGTCCCTGTGAACCCTTGTTTGGAAATATATTCCTTCATGCGGTAGGCATAGACACTTTCATAAGCTTCCAGCGGCGAAATATCGTCCGGGTCGACATAGGCGATAAAAACATCCCCCCCCAAAATCGCATGATCCGCGTTTTCATCCAAATACGCCGCTATTGTAGAAAGCCAATTTTCATGGGCCAGACAATCCGCATCTATAAATGCCAATATGTCAGCGCGCGCAGCGCCCGCCCCAAGATTGCGCGCCGGTCCCGGGCCTGGCTCGGTTTCTTGCAAAAGACTTGCACCAACATAGGACGCCACAAGGTCGCTCGGCAATTCCTGCGAGCCATTATCCACCACAATAATTTCGAAGTTTTCTTGCGCCATTGTTTGGGCGCGCAAGCTGTCTAAACACTTCGCCAAGGCCTCTGGATGGTTGAAGTGAGGAATAATGACAGAGATGTCAGGAGTCGAAGTCATGGATTGCACGCTAAATCTACTTTAATTGTCTGTTTCAACGCCATTACGACAGTTCACCGATTCCTTTGATGCCGTTGAATTATGTTCACAACTGTTATGTGCTGAATCTGTCACGAAAACCTGTGTTTTTCGCTGCATTGCAGCACAGTTTGCAAATTTCGAAACTGTAGGGGTGTAAAATTCACCAAGACTATATAAATGGCCCTTAGTGTGTTATTGGGGAAAGGCCTTTACTTTGTTTATGGCTAAGGCCTCGGGGTGCTTTCGTTCGAAGGGTTAGACGTGTAATGTCATCGCTTGCTATTTATAATGAATATTTTGGCCTGCAAAAGCGTCCGTTTACGCTTTTGCCGGACCCAGAGTTTATTTATTGGTCAACACCGCACAAGCAGGCCTACACCATGCTTGAATACGGTTTGCTAACCTGCGCACCTATCACATTGATCACTGGTGAAATCGGGTCGGGTAAGACGACGCTTTTGCGTGAACTGCTCAAATCAATGCCCGAAGAATATAACGTCGGTTTGATCTCCAACGCGCAAGGCGATCGCGGCGAGCTTTTGCATTGGGTTCTCATGAGCCTTGGCCAAACTGTGGAAAGAGACGTGGGCTATGTCCACTTGTTCCACCAGTTCCAACAATTCCTGATCGAACAATATGCCGAAGGTCACCGGACTGTTTTGATTTTCGACGAAGCGCAAAACCTCTCCGTCGAAACTCTCGAAGAATTGCGGATGTTCTCAAACATCAACGCGGATACGGACGAGCTATTGCAATTGATTCTCGTGGGTCAACCGCAGCTCTGCGATTTGGTTGCCGATCCGCGCTTGATTCAATTTGCACAAAGAATTGCTGCGGAATTCCACCTTCCAACGATGGATCCGGAAGAAGTTGAAAAATACATCGCGCACCGCTTGGAAGTTGCTGGGTCAACCAGCCGCATCTTTACCAAAGGCGCGTGTGAAAGTATTCATTTGGTCTCGCGCGGCACGCCGCGTTTGATCAATCAAATTTGTGACTATGCTTTGGTCTATGCTTATTCTTATGAGCGTCGCGAAGTAGATGCGTCAGTTATCCAGCAAGTCATCGAAGACCGTAAGATTTATGGGGCTTATAATACCACTGATCGTGGTGCAGCGCCGTTCAACACTGATGATATCAATGTGGAACCGGAGCTGGAGGCCCCAATTGAAATATTCGAACACGCCGGGAAAACCAGACATAACTAAGCTGCGCTTTTTATGAACCAAACGTGGCCTTGAAACAGTCACAATCCTGCGTAATTCCACTATCGAACGGTAGAATAAGAAACCGGAACAGGCACTATGATCGATATCGACTTCAAATTTTATCTCTCGATATTCTGGCGGCGTTTGCCGTTGTTTTTGCTCATCTGGTTGGTGGTCACATCAATCGGTGTGGCAATCGCTTATTTGTTGCCGTCGATCTATAAGAGCGAGGCACGCTTTTTGGTGGAAAGTGCGCAGATCAATCCCGAATTTACGGATTCAACTGCTGCATCGCCTGCGGAAGAAATCATTCAACGGATTCAGGCGCGCATCATGACGCGCACGAACCTATTGGACATCGAACAACGCTTTAATGCGCTTGGTCGCTGGCCCGGGTATTCCCCGACAGAGCGCGTCGATTTGATGAAAAAATCGATCATGTTTGAAGTCTTGGATCTTGGTGGCGGGCGGCGCGGTGAAAACGCAACGGCCTTTACGGTCGCCTTCTTTAGCGAAAGTGCCCAGACCACAGTTAACATCACCAATGATCTGGTTACACAGATCTTGGAACAGAACGTGGAAATCACCGGCGGTCAAGCGACCGACACCCGTGAGTTTTTGGAACGTCAGGTCAATGAACTCAGCAAAACGCTCGCGGATCTTGAGGCGCAGATCGTTTACTTCAAAAACGAAAACGTGGATGCGCTGCCCGAAAGCTTGGAATTCCGCCGCAACGAGATGAGCCGTATTCAAACGCGTCTACAGCAAATCGACAGCCAAGAACTGACCCTTCTGGATCAAAAAGCAGCCTTGCAACGGTTGATCGACAATCCCAATCTTTTGCTGGAAGCGACGCCAACCGCGCGTCGTTCTGCCGAAGAAATCGAGCTTGTCCGCATTAAACGGCAACGTGCAAGCCGCCTTGGCGTTTTGTCCGCCACACACCCCGAAATCCAAGCTTTGGATCGCGAAATTGTCGCTCTGGAACAAATCGTTCGCGAAACGGCGGTTGGCAGCGACGGCAATGACAGCGGGTCGGCCTTGGGCGAAACGCGCGTGTCACTGCGCGCCGTTGAAACCAATTTGGAATTTCTGGACACGCAACGCAAAGACCTAGAAGCCTCGCTTTCCCGCCTTGCGAAATCTATTGAGCAAACGCCGAACGTTGAAATGCAGCTCAACATCCTTGAGCGTAAGCAATTGCAGTTGCAGACTCAGTTTGACGAACAGCTGTCAAAGCTGAACAAAGCGACCACCGGCGAAATCATCGTTACCGAAGGCAAAGGCGAGCGCTTTGAAGTGATCGAACAGCCCAGCTATCCCGATGAGCCGATCAAGCCGAACCGTATCCTGATCGCCCTAGGCTCGGTCATTGGCGGTATTGGTCTTGCTGCGGGCTTTATCTTTCTTCTGGAACTGCTCAACAATTCGGTTCGCCGCCCGGTTGAGTTGGTCAATCGCCTTGGAATTCAACCCTTCGCTGTGGTACCTTATATTCCAACCCGCGCAGAAATCATTCGCAGTCGCTTTAGAACCGTCTTAAGCATTGTAGGTGTAGCCATCTTCGTGCCCACCGCCCTTTACCTAATTCACTATCACTACATGCCGATCGATTTGATTATTGCCAATATGGCGGAACGCTTCGGTATTGATAGTCTTGCACTAATGTTTAGCTAGGACGCCTTTTTATGGAACGGATCAGAGCAGCAATCCAAAAAGCGCGTGAAACGCGTACGGACGTAGCGCCAACAAACGGCACGCCCGTGTCAAATGGCCTGACCAATGGCGCTGCCAACCAAAACGGTGCCAAGCGCCCGGGTATGCAGTCAAGCCATGCGGTCTGGGGCTCGATGGATCAGTACAAGCCACAGCTTGACCTGATGGCGAGCAATCGCATCGTGACCTTGGATCAAAAAGATAATGCGCACGTTCCGTTTGACATGATGCGAACGCGCGTTCTATCGGCATGTCGCCAACACGACTGGAAAGTTGTCGGGATCACATCACCGACGCCCGCATGCGGTAAAACGGTAACGTCGATAAACCTGGCGTTCTCTTTTGCGCGCCAGAAAGATAACCGCACAGTTCTGATCGATGCGGATTTGCGCCGCCCAATGGTGGCAAAAAATCTTGGCATCGCGAACAACAACTCGATGGGCCGTTTTCTATCGGGCGGTCAAAACATCGAAGACCATTTCCTGAGTTACGGCGAAACGCTGGCGATTGGGTCCAACAACCGCCGCTCGTTGCATTCTGCCGAGATTTTGCAGGACAACAAAGCCACCGAGGCGATGAATTTTCTGCACAAGTCGTTGCGCCCGAACATCGTGATTGTCGATATGCCACCAATGCTGGCGACAGATGATGTGATGGCGTTTTTGCCAAACTTGGACGCGGTTCTGCTGATCGCAGCCGCTGGTACAACAAAGCTTAAGGAAATCGATAATTGCGAGCGTGATCTAGCAGATCGCACGAATGTCATGGGCGTGGTTTTGAACAAATGCCGCTACACCCACGACAGTTACAGCTACAATTACTATTAAGTTTTCAAAAAATGGCGTCTTGAGCTAAGTTTTGGTGAACAAAGCTACAACGCTATTTATTGCCTTGCCAAGAACGGCAAGGGCGGACGTAAAGGTAAGTTGAAATGAAAATTACCGCAAAAAATCTGTTTAGCATAACCGCGATTGCCTTGCTTGCCGGCTGTGGCGGCGGGACTTCTACCGCGATCAAGGGCTCGAACGGCCTGCCATTTGCAAGCGGGCAAACAGCGGATGTCGCGACCTTGTTGGCCGCAAACCAACAGGTTACTGGCATCAAGGCGGCGGCTGCCAATCATTTGCTTACGCCGACCTCGCGCGCATCCAATGCGCAGACACAAAATCTCGGGATTTCCGTAACTGCGGCTGATGTCATCAGCATTTCAGTCGGTGGCGAAGGCGCGACCCTAAGCCAAACCGGAATGACTGGACCGTACACGAACCCGGCAGGGGACCAGACCAATATTTCGATGGAGGTCTTTACCGATGAGTCGATCTTTTACGGCGAAATCACCGAAACGCCCGGAACAGTGACCAACTACTCTGACACGTTCTTTGTGACAGGTTTCCAATCCGACCCCGCACAACTGACCAGCGCATCCGCAACTTATGACGGATCCGCAAAACTTGTCGGCAGAACAACCGGGGCAACCACAACTTCGGCCACGGCGACCACAATTTTGGATGGCACACTGTCCATGACCGTCGACTTTACCGGCGGTGGAACAGTGAACGGCACCATGTCCGACAGCGGTGGCGCCCTAGATTTGACCTTGGCGCAAACAACCGTGTCCGGGACAAGCTTTTCGACCACAGCAACCAAATCCGGCGGCACATCGACGGTTGATTTCATCGCCCCACTCACTGTGAACGGACAGTTTTTTGGTGAAAACGGCAATCAAGTCGGCGGAACCATGTCCGGAATTGTCACTAACGGAACATTGCCCGGAAGCGCTGATACCTCGACCGCTGGATATTTCTTAGGGGACTGTACGGGCTGTTAAAGCCGATAGTGCGCCCCTTTTATCAAGGGGCCACCCATGGACGAAACCATCGATGTTTCACCAAATGACAAGCGTTCAATTCAATTTGTTCGTGCCGAAAAACTGCCACATAAGACGTGCAATGCGTTTTGGGATTATTGAAAGTAAGAAGGTTAGAAAATGTGCGGAATTGTTGGAATCCTAGGTAAGTCGGACGCAGCGCCGATCATCTTGGATGCGTTACAGCGTCTGGAGTATCGTGGCTACGACAGTGCGGGCATTGCGACCATTCACGACGGCGAACTAACCCGTCGGCGGGCTGTTGGAAAACTTGCAGCACTTTCCGAACTTGTTGGGCAAGAGCCGATCAGCGGCACCATTGGAATTGGCCACACACGTTGGGCAACCCACGGCGCACCAACTGTCGCAAATGCCCACCCACATTCAGCAGAAAAAATTGCAGTTGTTCACAACGGCATCATCGAAAATTTCCGCGAACTGCGCGAAGAACTTTCCGCCGATGGCGCGACCTTCACATCCCAAACAGATACGGAAGTGATCGCGCAGCTTTGTGCATCCTTCCTGAAAAAAGGTCTGTCCCCCGAAGATGCGGCGGCGGCAACCCTGTCTCGTCTAGAAGGCGCTTTCGCGCTTTGCTTTATTTTTGAAGGCGAAGACGACTTGATGGTCGCCGCGCGTCAGGGATCGCCCCTCGCGATTGGCTATGGCGACGGTGAAATGTTCGTTGGAATCAGGGCCTGTGCGGCGTTCACTGAGGAAACGGTCACGCCAGTT
>CAZBBZ010000042.1:0-12542 GCA_964489925.1 uncultured Rhodobacterales bacterium | reverse complement strand
GTGCCTTGCGGATAAATCACCACTTGCGCGTCCTCGACCAAGATTTTTTCCACGCCCTCAACCATTTGTGTCATCGCCGCACCCTTTTTGCCGCGATCAACCGCCGCACTGCCAATCCGCATGGCATAAAGACCAAGCACCGGGGTCCATTTGATCTCTTTTTTCATGATGTATTTGGGCAGCGGCAATACATGCATCAGCAAAATAATATCCATAAACGACTGATGCTTAGAGGCGACCACGACCGCGCCACTTGGCACCTGACCGCGAATTTCATAGCGCAGCCCGCATAGCACGCGTGCCAGCCAAAGCACCAAATCGCAGTAACGCTTCATGACCCAGTAAGTGCCTTCGCGCGAATAAATTGCCAACGGCGCGCCCAAAACACCCACCACCAGCATCGCAAGATACATCAAAAAGACGAAAATCGCGGATCGAATATATTGCATTACCAACATCATCAGTTCATCCGTCTTAAGGTGCGCATCGCGCTGGCGCGGGCAGATAGGAAGGCAAACACAGCCACCAATAGCGGCATGGCGAACACCAAAACCCATTGCAGCCCGTTTGGACGCAAGGCCGCAACACGTTCTGCAAAGCCCTGATTGATTAAAGCCGCCACAAACAGTGCGGCCACCAACCCAACAACGGCGCCGATAAAGGCGAAAATGGTGATCCGGCGCACAAAGGCGCGCGTGATAAAGCGGTCTTTTGCCCCGATTAAGCGTAATGTTTCAATCGCGCCCGCATTCATGCGGATGGCAGATTGAGCGGTAAACACAATAATCGCGCAAAGCGTGACCAGCGATAAGACCAGCGCGCCAAATCCTGCGCGCGCCAAGCCGTTTGCCGCCTGACCAATCGGTTCGCGCCACCGCCCGTGGCTGTCATAAACCGCCCCCGGCGCTTCTCCGGCCAGACGCAAACGCAGGCCTTCGGTATCCGGGCCGTCGACGGTTTCCGTCACCGCAATCAGCCGGGGCAAACGTACATCGGTCAAATCCAAGGTGGAATTCATCCAAGGTTCAAGCAAGGCAACTTGATCCTCTTCTTTCATAACTTCTGCCGAAACAATCCCCGGCGTGGTTTGCAGCACACGCAAAGCGGCCTCTGTTTGCACGTCGATTTGTTCATCGGGGACCGAAATGCGCAACGTCGCAGTGCGCGCGAGTTCTTCGTTCCAGCCTTGAGCAATGCGATCAGCAGTAAAAGAGAAAATCAAAGCGATCACCGCGAAAATCGTCATGACCGCGCTGACAGCGGCCACCAGCCATCCCGAAGCACCGCTCGGAGGCACCACCTTGGCCGCCCCATCCGCGCCATAGAAAAACATTGATATGCGTTCCCGAATGCCGCTCATAGATCGGACCCGGATTGGCGCAACTCGCCCGCTTGAATACGCAAAACCCGCGCAGAGGTCTTGTCGCGCGTGGCGCGGATCAAATTCAGATCATGGGTGGCAAGCACGATGGTCTTGCCCAAACGGTTCAGCTCAATCAGCAGCGCCATCAACCGTTGTCCCATTTCCCAATCAATATTCCCGGTCGGCTCATCCGCCACAATAATGTCAGGCGACAAAATGACAGCACGGGCCAAAGCAAGCCTTTGCCGCTCACCACCGGACAATTCTGCGGGCGACGCCGCCGCGCGGTGATCAAGCGCGACCCAAGACAATAGATCAGACACCTCATCGCCACGGTTTTCAACCGAAAGACCCGATACCAAAAGCGGCAGCACGACATTTTCAGCAACGCTGAGGTGATCCAGAAACCGACAATCCTGATGCACAACGCCAATCCGTTGGCGCAAAGTCGCAACCTCATCCCGTTCCATATCGCGCGTGGGTTGGCCAAAGATGCGAATATCGCCCTCTGTGGGGACCAAAGCGCGGTAACATAGTTTCAAAAACGTCGTTTTTCCCGCGCCCGAAGGCCCGGTCAAGAAGTGCATCGAGCCGCTGGAAAGGCTTAAAGTGGCCCGTGAAATGATTTCACGCGCACCATAGCTATAGGATGTTCGATCAAATTCGATCACTAGCTTAAGTTTTCCGCCCCGATTTTACAGCAAACACGCTTCGTCATGCCTGACACAAGCGCATGTGACAAGGCTGATTTCCGCCAACTTGCCTTGGACTAGGCGCGCGGGAGGGATACAAAAGGTAAAGCCCGATTCGTACCGTCGAGCAAAGCCGAAAAAAACGAGGCCCCAATATGCGCCTGACCTGCCCAAAATGTCAGACCCAGTACGAAGTCAGTGCATCCGCGATCCCAAGTGAGGGACGCGAAGTACAGTGCGGGTCTTGTCAAGAAACTTGGTTCCAACTGCCGCAAGTTTCAAACACGCCTGAAGCGCAAGACCGCTCGGATGCGCCTGCAAAACAAGATGCGGCTCAAGCAGCGCCGCGCCCGGACCAAGCGGCACAGGCGCCTGTGTCTAGTCCAAAAGACCCGATCCCCGAAAAACCACAATTTGAAACTGACGATACGCAGATCACGCAAGACGCCAGTGACGGTCCTGATGAAAACCCAACGGACGGGCAAAAAATCGCTGCGGCGTTAACGTCGGTTTCAGCGGCAGGGATCGCCCCTTTAACCACCCGTTTTGCAAGCAACACCGATCAGTCCGCCCCGGTGGTCGAGGAAATTAAGACAACCCTAAAAGCGCCGCTCAACGGCAAAGATATCGACAAAGACGGCGACAAAGACATCGCTGAAGCGGTTGCAGATCAAAGCGACGCAGAAACTCTTGTCTCAGAAACTCTTGGCGGTGACGCCGTTGAAAGCGCGCTTGATGGTGTTGACCAAGACATCCCTGACGCCTTTAGCGCGAACGGGACCAAAGCTGACGAAAACGCTGATGCAATCAATGATGACCAGTCGGATTTTACGGATACAGACCTGACCAGTCTCGATTTTACGCGCCCAATGCCCGAAGTGCCTGACGCGCCCCAAGACACAACTGCATCAGCGGCCCCCGAAAATGACCTAAAGAACGGTAAAGACACCTCGGCAGCGGTGGCAAGCGCAATGGCCGCCTTGGGCGTAACCGAACCAAAAGCCATTGTTGCTCAAACCGTCGATGCAGAAACAGACGCAACGGCTGAACTAAGCCTTGGCGATGCCGCTGAAACCGCCCAAGAGAGTATTACTAACAGCATTGCTGGCATGGCCGAAGAAATGGGCGAAAAAACAGGTGTGGCAGATGCCGACGCTAGCCAAATTGATGCGATCAACAAACGGATCGAAGAAGGCGTGGCCGAATTAGCCAAGAGTTCAAAGGAAAGCGCGCAAGAAGCCTTGGGCGAAGACGATCGCCCAATTTTTGACGGGGAAGGCAACTTGGATGTTGGGGTCTTTGAACCGGATGACGTGTCTCAACCAGTTGCCCCTGACGAAACCGTAGATGCCATTCGAAACTCACTCGCAAGCGCGCAATCGGGCAAAGAAGGCGTAAGCGGCGCGATTGATGCCACCGAAGTCTTTGAAAGCGACGCGACCGATGATTTGGTTCAAGACTTGGGCTCTGGATTAGATACGCAATTAGACGACGAGCTAAGCCCAGACGAAGCCGTCGAGGTGGCAGAAGATCTTTCCGATGACCTTTCCGAGGCGCCAGACAGCGCACCAGAAAATACCATAGATGCCATCCGAGCAGCACTTGCCGAAGACGACGCTGACCTGCCAATCAGTCAAGATGCTACTCCAGAACAAGCACCCGACCTTCCCAAAGACGAAAAAAATATCGGCGCACGGATCGCCGCTGCAGGGGCCGCAACCGCAGCCGCGGCCGCCGTGGTTTCAATGCCAAAGCCGGAAGCCGGGGATGCAACCAACGGCAACAACCTTGCCGAGCGCCTGAAAGCGCGCGTGGCCGAAGCCGCCCTTGAGCGGGACAAAGCCGGCGTTGCGCGCAGCCCGGATGCGGATGGGCGCTATTTAGCTGCGACCCCGGACACGGTTGAAGCGGTGCGCGCGGCAATCGCGGAAGAAGACGACATTGCCGACGGATCAATCCCGCGCAACGAGCGCCGCGTGGCGTCAAGAAATGACAATCTCGGCAGCCGTTTGCAAACAACCGTCGCGCCAGAACCAACACGCAGCCGGTTCACCACCGGGGTTTACACAGCGCTCTTGCTCTTTGTGATCGGCCTTTTGTTGTATCTATTTGCACCGCAAATCAGCGCAAACGTCCCACAAGCAGAACCCATCCTGACCAGCTATACGTCGAGCATTGATGGGTTGCGCGCCAGCATCGCTGGCCTATTTAATCAAGGCTCGTAAAGGCGGGCCTTAAAAGCGTTCCAACAAGCGGCGCAAGTAGTCTAGCTCTTGTTCGGGGCGTGATTGATCGCCTGAGCGACGTCTAATCTCGTCCAACAATTCCCGAGAACGACGGCGCTGTTCTTCGCCCGGCAACAGATTTTCTTGCGAGCTGAATTCGCCATTGCTACCAGAGGGTCGGCCAAGTGGGTCCCGCCCCTGATTGTCGGGGCCATTGTTTGACTGTCCGTCTTGATCGCCCTGCTGACCGTTCTGCATGGCTTGTTGCCGCAACTGCTCTCCCAATTGATTAATCGCCCCGCGCAATGCGTCCATCGCGTCTGCTTGGCGATCAATTGCGCCGGGCAAATCGCCGTTTTCCAAATTGTCGCGCGCGCGGCCCATTTCACGGTCAGCCCGATCCAAACTTTCGCCCGGCCCCGGCTCGTCACCGCCCTGATCTGGGAGTTGTCCGCGCAACTCATCCAACATGCGGCGCAGCGCTTCTTGGCGCTCGGCAAGTTCTTCTGCACTTGGTTGCCCTTGGCCCGGTCCATTTTGACCTTGCTGGTTTTGACCTTGGCCCCGCTGCCCTTGCTGTTGGCCCGGCTGTTGGCCCTGTTGTTGGCCTTGACCTTGCTGGCCTTCCATGGGCGGCCCACCATTTTGGCCCTGCTGCTGGCCTTGACCTTGTTGCCCCTGCTGGCCGGGCTGTTGACCTTCTTGCCCTTGCTGCTGACCTTGCTGGCCCTGCTGCTGTTGGCGCTGTTCTTGGAATTGGCGCTGCATTTCACGGAACGCCTCGTCGGACAAATCTTGCTGCTGGCGCAAGGTTTCTTGCAGGTCTTGCATGGTTTGCTGCCCCTGCTGGCCTTCGCCACTGCCGCCCTGCTGCTGGGCTTGCATCCGCATGTTTTCAACAATGCGCATGTATTCCTCGAGCAGTCGCTGGGCTTCGGCCATACGGCCTTCTTCCATCAAACGCTGAATTTCTTCGCGCATCTGTTGCAAGACATCATCGTCAATCTGCATGGCATCTTCCGAAGATTCCGCCTGCTGCTGTTGTTCGCCGCTTTGCTCCATCTGCTGGGCCAATAAGCGTTCGTAATCCTCGGTCGCTTCTTCTAGCTCTTGCATAAGGCGCGCGATTTCTTCTTCGGTGGCCCCATTGCGCATCGCTTCCATCAAACGATCTCGCGCTTGGCGCAACCGCTCTAGCGCGCTGGCCAAGTCGCCGTCTTCAATCAGCAAAGCCGCCTGCCAAAGAAATTCAGCCAGGTCGTCAATTTCAGCCGCATCCAGCCCATTTTCGCTGGCATAACCCATGCGCCGCAAGACGGTGCGCACCATCAAATAGGCTTTGGTAGAGCTGAAATTATCCTCTGGGCGATGGGTAATCGTGCGCATCAACTGACCCACGCGCTTGGCGTTTTCAGGCGACCACAACAGGTCTTGGCGCTGTTCTGCCACCGAGCCTGCCAAGGGATCAAAGAAGCGCTTGCCGGGCATTTCCATAAGCATCGGCCCATAGGTGCCGACCTGCCCTGCCTCGTCCAAGGCCGTCAGCGTGATGCGCACCTGCAACCCTGCCCAAGGGTGGCGGGCCAAGTCTTCGACCAGTTCTTCCTCAATATCCCGCAAGCCACCAGAAAACGGCAAAGGCAATTCGATTTCAATCGGCGCCACTGGCACCGGATCCACCACAAAGCCAAATTCGCGCGGTATTTCATCAAGCGCCAGTTCGATGCGTGCTGAAGCGCTCGTGATACCATAATCGTCGTTGGCCAAGTATTTCAGGCGCATCGCCCCTTCTGGCGTGCGTTCTAAATCTTCGGCTAATTCAATTTCAGGCGCACGGTCTTCTTGGACATCAAAGGTCCAACCAGCCAACACCTCACCTTGTTCCAACAGCCGCAGCTCGCCCGTTTTTGTGGCAAGCCAAGTCGCATCAACCACCCCTTCAGAGGCTTGGTTGATCGACACAACTTCGTCATTCACCGATTGTTCGAGCGCGAAATCTGCCGCCGCGCCGTAATAACGCACGGTGATTTCAGTCCCCTCGGGCACCAAGACCCGCTCGGTTTGCGCCACATCGCCCAAATACAGAACCGGCTTTCCCGTATAAACCGGGGGCGCGGCCCAAACTTCAAAGCTCGGCCCGGCTGCAACCCCAAGCGCGCCTTCGCCAGTTGCGCTACTCGTGCCGGGCAAATCTGCCCCGCGCGCAAACAACAAAGCAGCAATAAAAGCGGTCATCGCAATCAGGCGCAGCCCCCAAGGGTCGCGCTTTGCCAAGCTTAGATCAGGCGGTGGAACAGGGGTATCGCTGGCCTCTGCCGCCATACGTTCGAGGTGCTTGGCCCACAGCGCGCGCGCCGCCGGATCATCGGCCCCCATGACTTGCTCATCGCGCAAAGCCGCCACGGGACGATGCGCGGTGGCGTCATCAATACGCGCAACCGCTTCGGCTGCTGTTGGATTTCGAAAACGGCGAATGCCCAAGCCGACCAACCCAAGAAGGGCCGCACCAGCACAAAGCAAAACGCCCTGCATTTGTGGCTGTGTTAGCGGCTCTAGCAAGCCGAACCAATAGATCGCAAAACAGATCAGACCCAGCGTCCAAACGGGCCAAAACGCCGCTGCGAACCGCTCTAGTCCTAGATATGCCCGACTTAGCCAAACCCGACGCGAAAGCTGCCGAAGCGCAAGCATCAGCGGTCGATCATAAGCCTTCGGGTCATTGGACATCAGGCACCCATTAACTTGGGCCTGCGCATGGAATCACGCCAGCCACGCAGGAATACTATCCCGGTTTATCATATCATCATAGCTAGGGCGCGCGCGAATGACGGCAAATTGATCCCCATCCACCAAAACTTCGGGGATAAGAGGCCGCGAATTATACTCCGACGACATCACCGCGCCATAAGCCCCAGCCGAGCGGAACGCGACCATTTCACCGGGCGCCACCCGCGGCATGGCGCGTGCTTTGGCGAAAGTGTCGCCAGTTTCGCAAATCGGCCCCACAATATCGACCTGCGGCATCGGGGCACCGGCGGCTTGTTCGATCACCGGGATGATCTCATGGAACGCTTCATACATTGCAGGCCTGATCAGATCATTCATAGCCGCGTCGATAATCAGAAAATCCCGGCCCTCGCCGGATTTTTCGTAAATCACCTCGGACACCAGCAACCCCGCATTGCCCGCGATCAAACGTCCCGGTTCAATCTCGATCTCGCAGCCCAAATGCCCCACTGTGCGTTCAATCACCGCGCCGTATTCATTGGGCAACGGCGGGCGCTCATTGGAGCGCTCATAAGGAATGCCAAGCCCGCCGCCCAGATCAAGCCGCGTGATGTTGTGACCATCGCTGCGCAAAGCTTCGGTCAGCTCTGCCACTTTGGTGAAAGCCGCCTCGTAAGGCGCTAAATCTGTCAGTTGCGAGCCGATATGCACATCCACGCCGACGACTTGCAACCCGGGCAGTTTGGCCGCCATTGCATAAACCTCACGCGCGCGGGCAATCGGGATACCGAATTTGTTTTCCGACTTGCCCGTAGCGATTTTCGCATGGGTTTTCGCATCCACATCCGGGTTCACGCGCAAAGCAATCGGGGCTGTCACCCCC
The DNA here is from genome assembly GCA_964489925.1 of uncultured Rhodobacterales bacterium. GTDB lineage: Bacteria > Pseudomonadota > Alphaproteobacteria > Rhodobacterales > Rhodobacteraceae > CAYLLD01. Next base: position 4,652 of record CAZBBZ010000042.1, on the reverse strand, counting down.
ATGGATGTGGCCACCCCACTTAAGCGTTCCAGTTCTGGCTCACTTTCCACGTTGAATTGCCGCACGCCGTTTTCCAGCGCCAAGCGCATTTCAGCAGCCGTTTTACCAACGCCTGAAAACACAATCCGCTCGCCGGGCACACCAGCGGCCAAAGCACGGCGAAACTCGCCCTCAGACACCACATCCATGCCGCAACCCGCTTGGCCCAACAATCGCAAGATCGCTTGATTGGAATTGGCTTTGACCGCGTAACAAATCAGATGCTCTGCAAAGCTCAAAGCCTCGTCAAATACGGCCACATGGCGCAGCAAGGTCGCGCTTGAATAGACATAAAATGGCGTTCCAACAGACGCCGCAATCGCACGCAAGTCGACATCTTCGGCGTGCAGAACGCCGCTGCGATAAGTAAAGTGATCCATTCGAGAATTTTCCGTCTTAGTTCAGATACGCCCTAACGCTTTTTGTATCCAAGCCCAAGCCATGACGCCTAATTTTCCAAATTTGCGTTCATAGCTCTAATCCGAAGGGCGCGAACGCAAAAACAAATAGAGCGGCAAGCCACAAGACACGCCAATGCAAAATGTGGCGGGGATGCAAATCAAGATCCAATAATCCCGACGCACCAAAGTTTCAGAGATGATGAAAACCGTCAACGCCACAGCCGCGATGGTTAAATCCCAGACCAAGCCGCGCCCGGCATCTGTGGCGTTCCAGTCCGCCGCCATCGCCACCAAGTCAAAACCATTTGTGTTAAACCAGCGGACAAAGAAAAACATCGGCACCACCGCGCCAATGAGCGCCAAGACTAAATATGTGAACCGCAGTGCGGACATCGCACGCCTCCCCTGTTGCGAACGATTGATCAAATAGCGCGCGCGCAGAGGTGCTTCAAGTTCCAGCCCAAAAGCGCCCGAAAACGAAACGCGCGCGAAATCCTTCGCGCGCACCGGTTAGTTGGATGTCAAAAGAGGCTACTTCACGTTGATATGGAAAATCGACCAAACCCAATAGTCATCTGACATGTCTTTCAGGTCGGCCCGCTCTGCGCGAGGGAACACGATCTGCGTTGGGCCAAAGTCCCCGATCCCCAAGGCCACCCCATCGCGTTTCAGCGCCACCATCGCCCCTTGAGCGATCATATCTTCAAAGGGCACTTCAACCGCATAGCCATCAAGCGCTTGCACAACAACGGTTTGCCCGGTTGCGCCAGCAGCATTCAGCACATCAATCAGCAACGGGCCTTCATATTCATGCACTTGGCGCCCTTTGGGAAAATCTGCCTTTAGGGTCACGTTTTTCAACCTATCAAGCGCTTCAAAATCAAACTCGCGCGCGGCGGTAAACTCTACTTCGTTGTAACCAAAAAACTTGTCCGTTTCAGGGTCGTACCCTCCCCGGTTCGGGTTGGTCACTGCGCCGGTTACCGTCAATAATACCGGCCCCGCGCCGCGCATGTCCGCCTGAACCGGGGACAGCGCCATTATCCCCAAAAGGGCAGCCGCCCCGGTGAACAAATTTCTGCGACATATTTTCATTGCGACACCTCTCATCAAAATTGAGTTGTCCCGCTTTGTTTTTTCAGCTGGCTGCGACGGCTTTCGGTGGGATCGGATCGCCCTTGACGCCGCAACTTGCTGGCAGCAGCGCCAAAGCAAGGCCGACCGCAATCACCAAAAATCTGCGCGTCTTCATGCCAACTTCTCTCGCCAGAGGGCAATCTGTGCGCGCACAAGTGCTGGGGCCGTACCGCCATAGCTTGCCCTACTCGCCACAGAGTTGTCTAGCCCCAAAACTTTATAAACCTCTGGTTTAATGTCTTTATGCAGCGATTGCAGCTCGTCCAGCGATAAATCCGCAATCTCGCAACCTTTTTCTTCGGCCATAGCTACCACCGCGCCTGTGATGTGATGCGCTTCCCTGAACGGCAGCCCCAATTCGCGCACCAACCAATCGGCCACATCCGTCGCCGTCGAATGGCCTGCGCCCGCCGCTTCGCGCAAGCGCGCGGGGTTTGGTTTTAGATCGCGCAACATGCCGTCCATCGCTGCGAGCGATAGCGCCAAAGCATCGCTTGCATCAAAGACCTTTTCTTTGTCTTCTTGCATGTCCTTTGAATAGGTCAGCGGCAGCCCCTTCATCACCGTCAACAGGCCAATCAACGCGCCTGTGATCCGACCCACTTTCGCGCGCACCAGTTCGGCCGCATCCGGATTTTTCTTTTGCGGCATGATGGACGAGCCGGTTGAAAACTTATCGGACATGGTCACAAAACCAAATTGCACGCTGGACCAAATCACCAGTTCTTCGGCAAAGCGGCTTAGGTGCATCGCGCAAATCGTCGCGGCTGACAGGAACTCTAGCGCAAAATCCCGATCCGACACTGCATCAAGCGAATTGCCCATGGGCCGATCAAAGCCCAGCTCTATCGCGGTAGCTTCCCGATCAATCGGAAACGACGTGCCCGCCAAAGCCGCCGCCCCCAAGGGGCTTTCGTTCATCCGTGCGCGCGCATCAACAAAACGCGACCGATCCCGCCACAGCATTTCCGCATAGGCCAGCATATGATGCCCCCAAGTGACCGGCTGGGCAGATTGCAAATGCGTAAAGCCCGGCATCACCATGTCCGGCCCCGCTTCGGCTTGTTCAACAAAAGCCTCAATCAGCCCATCAAGCCCTTTGATCGCGCCATCACAAGCGTCCCGCACCCAGAGCCGAAAATCAGTCGCCACTTGGTCATTGCGCGACCGCCCGGTATGCAAGCGCCCCGCCGGTTCGCCGATAATTTCCTTCAAACGCGCTTCAACATTCATGTGAATGTCTTCAAGCGCACGCGAATAGGCAAAAGATCCGCTTTCAATTTCTGACAAGACCGTGAGCAGACCTTCCCTGATCGCGCTTGCATCACTATTTGTGATGATACCGGTTTCGCCCAACATGGCGGCATGAACCCGGCTGGCCTCTATGTCTTGTGCATAAAGTCGCTGGTCAAACCCGATGGATGCATTAATTTCTTCCATGATGGCGTCGGGACCGGATGAAAACCGACCGCCCCACATCTGATTGGACTGTTTGGACTTTGACATGACTATGACCTTGAATTTAGTACTGCGCTCGGCGCTCCTATACGTGGCCACAATGGTCTTCGCAATTCCGAGCTTTGCGGAACCCGATTGGGCAGAGGTTGAAGCCTTGAAAGCAGGCCAGATGAAGGGGCTGAAATTTCACGAAACGCCGCAAGACACGTCGGATGCGAAATTCCTTGCCCCCGATGGATCTGAAACCACGATGGAGGCTTTTAAGGGCCGCGTCACGGTTTTGAACTTTTGGGCGACTTGGTGCGGGCCGTGCCGGGCCGAAATGCCGACCCTTGACGCTTTGCAAGAAACGCTGGGAGGCGAAGAATTCGCCGTAGCGCTTTTGGCAAGCGGGCCGCGCAACGAGCCGGAAAAAATTGCGAAGTTTTTTCAGTTGGAAGGCATAGACGCGCTGCAAAGTCACCGTGACCCGCGCACCGCCGTATCCCGCGACATGGGCATCCTGGGTTTGCCGATCACCGTGATTTTGGACCCAAATGGCAAAGAAATCGCGCGGCTGCGCGGCGATGCCCATTGGGACAGCCACGAAGCCATCGCGATTTTGTCCGCGATCATCAAGGGCTATGCGGGCGGCGAAACTTAGGCGCGCTTAAAAACGATTAGGGGCGGCCTTATGCGACCGCCCCGATATTTTTCTGGCAGCTTTAGCCGTCCAACTATTCCGCGGCAGTGCGCATCGGGTTGTTGGGATGCTTGGTCCAGTCGCCCGGCTCATCGGTTACCGTGGCTCCCGTGCGCTCATCAATCGCACCTGCAGGCAAGCGCTCCATCGTGATGCAGTTGTCCACCGGACACACGTTTACACACAAGTTACAGGCCACGCATTCGTCGTCCTGCACTTCAAACACCCGATCCGCAGACATCGAAATCGCCTGATGCGAGGTATCTTCACAAGCCGCATAGCACCGCCCGCATTTGATACAAGCGTCCTGATCAATCCGCGCCTTAGAGATATAGTTCAGGTTCAGATGCTGCCACTCGGTGACATTGGGCAACGCGCGTCCACGGAAATCTTCGACCGCCGTATAGCCTTTTTCATCCATATAACGCGACAGGCCCGTTTTCATTTCCTCGACGATCTTAAAGCCATAGGTCATCGCCGCTGTGCAGACCTGCACATTGCCACATCCAAGCGCAATAAATTCCGCCGCATCGCGCCATGTGGTCACCCCACCAATGCCCGAAATCGGCAGATCAGCGGTTTCAGGGTCACGTCCAATGATGGAAACCAAGTTCAGCGCAATCGGCTTCACAGCTGGGCCGCAATAACCCCCGTGGCTGCCTTTGCCGTCAATCATCGGTTGCGGTGCCATCTCGTCGAGATCAACGCTAATGATCGAGGCGACCGTGTTAATCAGGCTGACCGCATCCGCGCCACCCGCCTTCGCCGCACGCGCGGGATAGCGAATATCGGTGATATTGGGCGTCAGTTTTACCAGCACGGGCATACGCGTGGTGGCTTTACACCAGCGTGTGACCATTTCGATGTACTCTGGCACCTGACCGACAGCGGCCCCCATGCCACGCTCGGACATCCCATGCGGGCAGCCAAAGTTC
>CAZBBZ010000041.1:0-12669 GCA_964489925.1 uncultured Rhodobacterales bacterium | reverse complement strand
GCATCGATCACGGTTGAATTTACGCCAGCGACCACTGCGAGCGACTTTACACTTGTGCAAGACGTTGCCGAAACCGGCGACTGGGGCAACAAGTACAACGGCACAACCGACGAAGACGGTACAATCACCGCAAGTTTTGAAGGCACAACCGAAGATTTGGTGCTGACCTTTGAAGGCTATGACATCGACAACGACTCTGAAGTTGAATTGTTCTTGAACGGCGTATCACTTGGCTTCTTGGACAAGGGCGCAAACAACGATCTTGCGGATTACAGCTTCACGATCCCAGCGGCGGACCAGCTTGCTGGCGACAACACAATCGAATTTGTGCAAACCACGCCTAACTTCAAATGGGGCTTCACCAATGTCTTGCTTGCTGCTGCGCCAACAGGCCCGGTGGTAGACTTCGTTCTAACCCAGGACGTGGCTGAAACCGGCGACTGGGGTAACAAGTACAACGGCACAACCGACGAAGACGGCACAATCACTGCCAGCTTCACCGGCACAACCGAAGATTTGGACCTGACCTTTGAAGGTTATGACATCGACAATGACGCCGAGGTTGAGCTGTTCTTAAACGGCGTATCGCTTGGTTTCTTGGACAAGGGCGTGAACAACGGTCTTGCGGATTACAGCTTCACGATCCCAGCGGCGGACCAGCTTGCTGGCGACAACACAATCGAATTTGTGCAAACCACGCCTAACTTCAAGTGGGGCTTCACCAATGTGCTGGTGTCTCCGACGCCAACAGGTCCACAGCCTGACTTTACGCTGACCCAAGATGTGACGGACGCAACCGAGTACGGCAACAAATTCAACGGTGCGACCGATGAAGATGGCGTGATCATCGCTGAATTCACAGGCACAACCACCGATCTGGCGCTGACCTTCAAAGGCTTTGACATCGACGATGGCGCGGAAATCGAAGTTCTGCTGAACGGCGTTTCCAAAGGCTTTCTCGATGCAGGCACCAATAACGGCTTGGCGGATTACACAATCGACATCCCAGCGGCTGAACAAGCTGCAGGTCAGAACCTGATTTCCTTTGTGCAAACCACACCAAACTACAAATGGGGCATCACAGAGCTCTTGCTGTCAGAACCTGCAGCCGCAGATATCTTGCTGACCCAAGACGTTCTTGAATCCGGCGATTTCGGCAACAAGTTCAACGGCACGACCGATGCGGACGGTGTTATCACCGCTGCATTCACCGGCACGACCGAAAACATGACCTTGGATTTCAAAGGCTTTGACATCGACAACGGTGCCGAAGTTGAAATCCTACTGAACGGTGTGTCCAAAGGCTTTATCGACGCGGGCGTGAACAACGGCTTGGCGGATTACCAGATTGAAATCGTGGCCGCTGAACAGATCGCTGGCACAAATATTGTGTCCTTCGTTCAAACCACCCCGAACTTCAAATGGGGCATCACCGATCTTCTTCTCGAAGAAGGCGCACCAGACGTGCCAACAGACATCACGCTCACGCAGGATGTTCTGGAATCCGGTGAGTTTGGCAACCAGTTCAACCTTGCCTCCGATGAAGACGGCGTGATCACTGCTGGCTTTGAAGGCACAAACGGCAATCTGGTCTTGAACCTGCAAGGGTTTGACATCGACTTTGTGAACGAGGTCGAGGTCTTCTTGAACGGCGTTTCCAAAGGCGGCATGGGTCGCGGTGTAGACGGCGCGCTTGACGATTTCTCCATCGACATTGGTGTCGAGGAACAAGTCGCAGGCCAGAATATCCTGACCTTCGTTCAAAGCGTTCCTGCCAATCAGTGGGGCTTGACCAATCTGATCTTGGTCGAGGGCGAGCCGATTTCTTCGACCGCTCCAGACGCCTTCACCGTGTCCGCGAAACAAGGGGATACCACCCTTGCTGTCATCGAAAACGACATGGAAATCGCCTCGATCAACTCGGTTGATCTGGACGTGGATGATGACGGCACCAACGATACGCTTGGTACTGTGACCATCAACGGCACAGAATTGATCTATAACCCAGGCACGGCTTTTGAAACGCTGGCTCCGGGTGCAACGGCGACAGAAAGCTTCCAATACACCGCAACCGGATTGGACGGCGTAAGCTATACCGAAACGGTAACGCTGACGGTCGAACAAGGCCCGCTGATTTCAGTGACCTTCGATCTGACCGGCACATCGCCGGGCGGGAACATGGCCTCCTTTGCCGAAGGTGGTCTGACCTTGGACGTTGTTGCCGATTGGGTGCTGTCTGATGATGGTGACGAGATCGAATTCGACGATGTTGGCTTTGGTGTGTTTGTGACACAAGGCGATACCTTGACCCAACTCACGCTGGATGACGACGGTCTTGGCGCTCTGAACCAGTTCGGTGATTTGGACACAGGCATCGACGGCTTTGGGCACAAAGAAGTTACGATCTTTGACTTCTCTGAAGAAGTGAACATCATTTCTGCGGATTTGATCCCATTCGCCAACACACGGAACGAAAACACCGACAACCAGAAGTACCGTTTGTACACTGACAGCAACAACGATGGTGTGCTCGACACGCTTTCAGCCAACCTCGACAATGACGAGACCGCTGACGAAGTTGTTGGCGTTGTTGGAACAACGATTGGCTTTGGTGTTGATCGTGGGCTTGATTCCTACAAAGTCGCATCGATCACCGTTGAATACATCGCCGATCTTGGCGCGACGGCTGCCGATGCAATCAATGTGGGCGAGGACGACGGTCTTGTGACCTTGGACGTGCTTGGCAACGACACGGCGATGGATGTGATTTCGGCGCTAGATCTGGATGTGGACGACGATGGGACCAACGATACTTTGGGCACCATCTCGATCGCGACAGATGGGGAATCGATCACTTACGACCCCGGCACGTTGTTTGATGGCTTGAACACAGGTGAAACCGCGACAGAAACCTTCGTCTACACGGCAACGGGTCTGGACGGCACGAGCTATACCGAAACCGCTGTAATCACCATCGTTGGTGCGGATGAAATCCCACCGGGATCAACCACAGCTGATACGGTGACCTTTGCTGAAGATGTGGCAGAAACAATGGTCGACGTTCTGGCCAACGACAGCGCAATCGCGTCAATTGATACGATTGATCTGGATGTGGATGACGATGGCACCGACGACACCCTTGGTGTGGTGACAATCGCGGCGGACGGTCTAAGCGTTTCTTATGATCCAAACGGAGCGTTCGACGCGCTAGAAACTGGCGAAACTGCAACCGAAGAGTTCCAGTACATCGCCACGGGTCTTGACGGTCTGACGTATACAGAAACCGTGACCATCACCATCGATGGCGCTTCCGAGCCGGGTGTGGCTGTGGCTGATAACTTCACGTTCAACGAAGATGCAGGCGCGACCGTGCTTGACGTATTGCTGAACGATACAGCTCTTGCGACAATCAACTCTGCTGATCTGGATGTGAACGACGACGGCACCAACGACACCATTGGTCTTGTGACTGTGGCGGCTGATGGCATGTCGATCACCTACAACCCCAACGGCAACTTCGATGCCTTGAACGCGGGCGAAACCGCGACAGAGCAGTTCGAATATTCCGCGACGGGTCTGGACGGGATCAGCTACACGGCGCTGGTTGATATCACCATCAACGGCATCGACGACGCCGTATAAGCTCACGCGCAAACTTCTGCGCGTGACAACATCAAAAAACTCCCCCAAGCTCGCCAAATAAGTCAGAGCTTGGGGGAACAACAATGCTAGGCAGCAGCGACGGTCGCACCCGCGATCTTGTAAGCACGCGACCCGGTGCGGGTTGGGATTTTGGCCTTAGCCGCCACCCTTATCATGCCATCGAAGCGCCTTTTGGCCCCCATTACACCGTCTATAACCGCCGCCACATGGCCGTTTGTTTCGACAAGATCGACACGGTGGATGGTTATTGGCGGCTCAAGCGACAATCCGCAGTTCTGCACACAGGCGAATGGCCCGTGCAGTTCAAAGGCCCGGACGCGGAAAAGCTGCTTAATCTTTTGTTCACCAAAGACATCTCCAAGGTCAAACCCGGTCGCTGCGGCTACGGCATCGCTTGTTATGACGACGGCGGGCTGATCGTAGATGGGGTGCTGTTGCGCCTCGCGCCTGACTTGTTTTGGTACGCCCAAGCGGATGGTGACTTCTTTAACTGGGCCAAAGCCCACGCCAAGGGCATGGACGTCGAAATTTCCGACCCCCGCGTTTATGTCAGCCAAGTGCAGGGACCAACCTCGCTGCAAGTGCTAGAAGCCGCTTGCGATGACGGCAAATTGCCCGAGCCTTTTGGCTATTTCGGCATCGCCCGCGTCATGCTCGGCGGCCAAGAGGTCGTGATTACCCGCACAGGCTATACCAACGAATTGGGTTGGGAGTTTTATACCGAACCCCACCACGACGCCGCAGCTCTTTGGGCGCATCTTTCCAAAGCTGGCGCCCCCTTTGGCATCGGCCTCTTCGGTCTGGACAGCATGCACATCCGCCGGATCGAGGCAGGCATCCTAAACGCCGGATCAGATTTCGACGCCACCACAACCCCCTTTGAAGTCGGGCTGGGCCGTTTTGTCGACATGGATAAAGCCAACTTCATCGGCAAAGCCGCTTTAGAAACCGCCCCCCGCGGGTCGCGCTCTATCGGGCTGAAATGCGACGGAGCCGAACCCCTGATCGGCGGCGCGGTTTTTATGGATGGCACGCAAATCGGCAAAGTCACCGCAGGTGCGATTTCGCCCCTGCTGAAATCCGGCATCGGCATTGCCCTGATGGATGCTGCCGACCCAAAGCCCGGCACAGCCGTTGAAATCACCTGTATCGACGGCAAAACCTACCCCGGCGCCTTGCACAGCCTACCGTTTTACGACCCCACTTCAGAAATCCCGCGCGGCAAACGCGTGGACATCCCCGAACGTAGCTAACACATGCAACCAACGCCCCTTTTGGCATCACTCGCGGTTCTAATCGGGGCATCCCTTTGGGGGCTCTACTGGATTCCCGTGCGCTATTTCGACGGGCTCGGGATCGACGGCATCTTGGTCGTCGCCTTGCTCAACGTCCCCGCTGGCATCATCTCAGCACTTTGGGTCGCCGCCACTTGGCGCAGACAACGCCCCTTCCTGCGCCAAGCCCTGCTCATCGGCACATTTGCAGGGGTCGCCATCGGCTTTTACGGCGTCTCGCTTTTGCTAACCACCGTGGTTCGCGCAACGCTGTTGTTTTACCTCATGCCGATCTGGGCCACGCTTATGGGCCTGTTTTGGCTAAACGAACCCGCAGGCGCGCAACGCTGGATCGCCATCGCCTTGGGTCTTTGTGGGTTGGCCTTGCTGATGATTGGCTCGGACGGGGCGGCCCTAAACCTTGGGGACGGGCTCGCCCTTTTGTCCGGCATCGCTTGGGCCATCACCGCCGTTTTCCTGAAACGCACAGGCAAAGCGCCTTTCGCGGGCATGATCGCCGTGCAATTCCTATCCACCGGCTTTGTCGCCATCATCCTTGGGCTGGTTTTAGGCGAAATCACCCAAAGCGACATCCGCATCCCTTACGAGGCCGCGACCTTAGTTATCGCAGTCTCCCTTCTTGGGGTGCTGCCCGCAATCGCAATGATTTTTTGGGCCAGCCAATTCTTGTTTCCCGGACGCGTCGGCATCTTGTTGATGGCAGAGGCCGTGGTCGCCATCATATCAGCCAGCTTATTGCTGCCCGAAGAAGCCCAATCCCTAGCGCAATGGGCCGCGGTCGCCTTAATCATCGGGGCCGCATTCGTTGAACTCCTGCCCACCCGCAAGGCTTTCGCTTGATTTGACGACCCGCGACGCCTAAAATTCATCCCAAGCGTCTGCGTTTAGAAAGCCAGCCCATGTCCGATCTGATGATCCCCCGCCGCATGTTTCTTGCAGGCACTGCAGCAAGCGTTGCGACCCCGGCTTTGGGTGTTTCTAACAGCCCGGCCGTGCGGATACGGGATCTTTACGATCGAGATGGCGCGTTTTCCCAAGTCGTAACCGACAACATAGATACCCGCCTCAAGGTCCAAGGCTTCATGGCCCCGCCCCTAAGAGCGGACAGCCATTTTTTCGTGCTGACCAAATTGCCGCTCGCCGTTTGCCCGTTTTGCGAAAGCGGCGCCGAATGGCCAAACGACATCGTCGCAATCTATACCAAACGCCGGGTAGAGGTCATTCCCTTCAACGTCAAAATCGAAGTCGATGGCGTCGTTGACGTCGGTGAATTTACCGACCCGGACACCGGCTTTGTCAGCATGCTGCGCCTCAACGACGCCGTGTTCCAATAACGTAGATGCTTGACCTTTCGATCAACACTCTTGCTGTGCCGCGCAACGGCGGCGGATCGATCCTATCCCTTGACCATCTGAGCGTAAAAGCCGGCACCCATCTTGGCATCAAAGGTCCATCAGGGGCGGGCAAGTCCACGCTGCTGTTCGCGATCTGCGGCTTTGTGGCAGATGCAACCGGGCAAGTCACCTGGTCGGATACAGATATTCTGGCGCTAACCCCTGCCAAACGCACCCAGTTTCGCCGCGACAACCTTGGGCTGGTGTTCCAAGATGCGCTGTTGTTCGAAGAACTCGACGCGCTTGGCAATGCCGCCACGTCCGCGCTTTATCGCCCGCGCGCTGCCCGCGCGACCATCCAAGACCAAGCCAAGGACGCCCTTAACCGCCTTGGCATTACCGACCCGCACCAAAAAGTGCGCAGCATGTCGGGCGGAGAACGGCAACGGGTCGCCCTTGCCCGCGCACTGGCCAATCTGACGCCTGTGTTGCTGTTAGATGAACCGACCGCCAGTCTTGATCGCGCCACCGGGGATGCGCTGATCCAATCGGTCAGCACCATTGCTCGCGAACACGGCACCACGGTCATCACGGTCAGTCACGACCCCTTTGTGCTGGAGCGCATGGACCAAGTCATCACGATTGCACAAGGCACCCTTGCCCCGCCAGAGCCTGCCCTATGATCGACGCTTGGAACAACCTATCCGCCTTTGCTCAAGACACGGCACTCGCCCTCGCGCTGATCCTGCCCGTTCTAATCATCGGCTTTTTCCTAATCCGCGGCTTTGCCCCCTTCCCCCTCGCCCGCGCACTTTTGCGCCGCTACATCGGCACCAATATCGCCTATGTCGCGCTGATCGCCGTGGCCGTGGGGCTTGGCGGCGCGTTGATCGCCCAAGAACGCGGCTTGCGCGATGCATCAGCTCGCGCGGCTGACCCGTTTGACATTGTTATCACCGCACCGGGCGACGAGCTGACCGCCCTAATGACAACTGTATACCTGCGCATCGCCGCCGTTCCGCTGCTAGACGGGCACGTCTTTAACGAAGTCACACAAGCGCGCGGCGTGAAACTCGCCGCACCGCTGGCCTTTGGCGATAGCTATGAAACCCACCCCATCGTTGGCACAATCGCCGCTTTTGTGACCGAACTATCAGACGCGCCCCTCATGGGTCGCATGTGGCAAGGCGAAGGCGAAGCCGTGATCGGCGCTGCCGTTGACCTTGCCATTGGCGACAGCTTTGAACCTGCACATGGCGTCGGCGACGCTGCCGAAGAGGGCACACACGCCGGGCTAAGCATCACCGTTGTTGGTCAACTCGCCGCCAACGGCACCCCTTGGGATCACGCCATCATCGTCCCGGTCGAAGAAGTCTGGCGCACCCACGGGCTTGCCAATGGCCATGACCCAAACGGGGCAAACCCCGATGGCTTTGGCCCGCCTTATGACGCGGATTTCTTTCCCGGCACCCCTGCGATTGTGGTCAAGGCGAGCAGTCTGGCAGGCGCTTACGGTCTGCAATCCCAATTCGATCAACGCAGCGATACTATGGCAATATTCCCCGGCACGGTGCTGTCACAACTCCACGCCACCATGGGCGATATTCGCGGCTACATGTCGCTGATTACCACGGTGACGCAAATCCTCGTCGCCGCCAGCGTGTTGATCGGGCTCTTGATCCTCACCCGCCTATTCGCCCGACAAATGGCCATGCTGCGCGCCTTTGGCGCCCCGCGCCGTTTCGTGGCTGCCGTGCTTTGGCTCTACGGCACCGCTTTGATTGCCATCGGCATCCTGCTGGGCCTCGCGCTTGGCCTTGTCGCCTCCCGCGTTCTGTCGGGCATCATCACCCAAAGCACCAATATCACCATCCGCACCAACATCGGCTGGACGGAACTTCACCTCGCCCTCGCGTTTCTGCTCATCACCGCAGTCCTTGCGCTAATCCCCGCACTCTATGTGGCGCGCAAACCCGTGTTAGAAGCGATCCGAGGCGGGTAGCGCGTGAACTCCACCGTCACCTCGACATCTTATTCCACCGTCTCCCCGCCCCTTCATCGCGGATTGGCTCACTGCGTTGCGCGCCTTGTGTTCGAACGATGACTACACCTCGCTTTTGACTCGCGCCGATTTGATGACCAATCAAGACCCCGCGCAGGGCCGCGTCACCTTGGATCAAATCGTGTCGCTTTATCAGCTTGCCGCCGTGGAAACCGGCGATGAAATGATGGGACTGTGGAGCCGCCCGATCCGGCCACGAGCCTTACAGCATCTTTTGACATCCGTGCGCGAAGCCACGTCACTTTCATCCGCGCTGTATCGGTTTTCGACCTTTTGGAACTTGCTCTTGGATGACTACCAATTCGCGTTGTCCGAAAAAAACACCGTGCTCACCCTCGCCCTGCGCGCCCGCACGGACGCGCCCGTGCAAAGGTTTGGCCAAATGCTGATCTTGAAACTTGCCCACGGGTTGATGTCTTGGCTCGCCAAACACGAAGTCCCCGTGCGCGAGGTTGGCTTTGCCTTTGACAGCCCCAGTTTTGCACAAGACTACGCGGTCATTTTCCCGGCCCCTGTGACGTTCAAACGGGCCGAAACCTTTATGTCCTTTGATCTGGCGCATCTGAAACCGGTCCAAATGCGCAGTACCGCAGAGCTGGATTTGTTCTTGGAAAATGCCCCGCGCGACTGGATTTTCACCCGGTCTTATGAACACACCCAAGCCTTGCGGGTGCGCGCCTATCTTGGCCAAGTTGATTGGGAAAGCGCGAACCTGTCGGCGGCCGCACACTCTATGCACATGACCCCGCGCACCTTGATCCGCAAGCTTGACGCGGACGGCACCTCGTTCCAAGCGATCAAAGATGACTTGCGCCGCGACATTGCCATTCGTCACCTGTCAAAAACGCAAAATAGCGTCGAAGCGATCGCCCATGAAGTTGGCTTTTCCTCAGCCGCCAATTTTCACCGCGCCTTTCAACGCTGGACCGGCAACACGCCAAGTTCTTATCGTCGGTCGCAAGTCTCGAACTCGTAATTTTGTCACTTTCGGACAATAACCTGTCAGTCTCAGAGATAGATCGAGCTAAATCATACCGCTAAACTGACCGTCACGCTAATGCCGCTCACCCGTGGCTGGCATATTACGACAATCCCTTCCCCGCAAAGGACGCTTTCATGTCTGACAAACTCTCCGCAATCCTAGACGCCGCCCGCGCCCACGCCAAAGACGTCATTGCCCCAAATGTTGATGCTTGGAACGCCGCAAAGACATGGCCGCGCGACGCATCCGACAAAGCGGGCGCCGCTGGCCTGTTAGGGCTCTATGCCCCCGAAGAACTCGGCGGTCAGGGCTTACCCCTATCCGAAGGCATTCAGGTCTATGAACAACTGGGACTTGGCGACGGCGCATATGCCTTTGCGCTATCCATGCACAATATTTGCACCTTCGCAGGCTGCGGCTATGGCACCGACGCGTTCAAAGACGCTTGGGCGCGCGATCTGACCTCTGGGCGCAAACTGGCGAACTTTGCACTAACAGAGCCACAATCCGGCTCTGACCCCATGAAAATGTACACCCGCGCCACGATCAACGACGATGGCACGTGGACGATTAGCGGCGCAAAAGCATGGGTCAGCCTCGCAACCGAAGCGGACATCTATTTTACAGTTGTAAAAACCAGCGATGAGCCGGGCCACAAAGACATGGCCATGATCGCTATTCCGGCCGATGCCAAAGGCGTTAGCTTTGGCCCGATGTACGACACGCCGTCCTATAACTTCTTGCCCCTGTCAGAAATGTATCTCGATAAGGTCGTGGTGTCAGAGGACAACATCATCCTGCCCATCGGTCAGGGCTTGCAAGGCTCGCTGATGGCGATTGATATCGCGCGGGTGTCAATCGCGTCCGGGTGCTGCGGCTTGATGCAATCCGCACTTGATACAGCACTGGCCTATTCCAAGAACCGCAAAATGTTCGGCGGCAAAAATCTTGATCTGGACGGTATTCAGTGGATGCTTGGCGAAGTGGCAACCGAGCTAGAAGCCTCCAAACTACTTTACCGCAAAGCAGCCGAAGCGCTAGGCACCCCCGAAGGCCCCTTGATGGCCGCACATGCAAAACGGTTTGTGCCTGACGCGGCGGTAAAGGCGGCCAATACCTGCACACAGGTTTTGGGCGGCATGGGACTGTTGCAACCCTATGGGTTAGACCGCTTGTCGCGTCTTGCGCAGATGTTGCGGATTGTGGATGGCACCACAGAAATCAGCCGCGTGGTCATCGGGCGCGCGTTGCAAAAACGTGCCGCCAGCCTGCCGGATTTGCCTATCCCCAAAGGATTTGGTGAAACCGACACCGATGCGACATCCCTAGCCGCAGAATAGTTCGAATAACGCGCGGCAGTGGCCGATTTTGCCGCCGCGCAAGCCGCTATAACCCCCTCTGGCGTTTACCCTCCGGTTATCCCAATATGGCACTGATAAAACCGTACGGGCGATTTCCTAGGGACGAACCATAAATGAGCAAATCCAACAGAGTGGCCGTGATCGGTTTGGGCTCTATGGGCTACGGCGTAGCCCAATCCTGCCTCGCCGCAGGCCATATCACCCACGGCATTGATGTCACCGCAGACGCCATGGATCGTTTCAAAGCCGAAGGCGGCGCGGACGAGCCTATCAACCACATCGCAGGCATTCTTGATGCTGTCATCGTCGTCGTGCTGAACGCCGCCCAAACCGAAGAGGCGCTATTTGGCAAAACCGGAATCGCACGATTGCTAAAACCCGGTGCTGTGGTGATTTCTTGCGTCACCGTCGCACCAGATTTTGCCCGCGACATGGAAAGCCGTTGCCGCGCGCAAGGGCTGCATTACATCGACGGACCAATTTCCGGCGGATCGGTTAAGGCCGCCAAGGGCGAGTTGTCGATCATGGCCTCCGGCACCCCCGAAGCCTTTGAAGCCGCAGCACCCGTCATGGACGCCATCGCAGAAACCGTGTTCCACTTGGGCGACAGCGCAGGCGCAGGCTCGGCCATGAAAGCGGTGAACCAACTGCTTGCCGGGGTTCATATCGCGACGATGGCCGAAGCCATGACCTTTGGCATGACCCAAGGGATCGAACCCGACGCATTTCTGAACGTCATTTCCAAATGCGCAGGCACCTCTTGGATGCTTGAAAACCGCGCACCGCACATTGTGGACGGGGATTACACCCCCCATTCTTCGGTCAACATCTGGCCCAAAGATTTAGGGATCGTTCTGGAAATCGCAAAAGGCGCGAACTTCGGCGCCCCCATCACCGCCGCCGCACTTCAGCAGTATCTGATCGCTGCCAATCTTGGACTGGGGGCCGAAGACGACGCGGCTGTGGCCAAGGTTTATGCGCGCAACGCCGGACTGACTTTACCGGGTGAAAAAGAATGAAACTCGGCTGTATCGGCGACGACTTTACCGGTTCTAGCGATCTGGCCAACACGCTTGCCAAGGGCGGCATGCGCACCGTGCAATACACGGGCGTCCCGGATCAAGCGGCGGCAGGTGAAGTTGACGCGGGCGTCATCGCCCTGAAATCCCGCTCCATCGCCCCAAAAGACGCAGTCGCGCAATCCCTTGCCGCACTTGAATGGCTCTTAGCCCAAGGCTGCGAGCAGATCTTTTTCAAATATTGCTCCACCTTTGATTCCACCGCCCGCGGCAATATCGGCCCGGTCGCCGACGCTTTGGCCGATGCGCTAGACGCGCGCCAAGTGATCGTCTGCCCGGCGTTCCCCGGCACGGGTCGGTCGATCTATCAGGGCCATCTGTTTGTGAACGATCAACTGCTCAGCGAAAGCGGGATGCAAAACCACCCGCTCACCCCCATGAGCGATCCTGACATTCGCCGCTGGCTGGCCCCGCAGACCAGTTCCACCGTGGGCCATGTCAGCGCGGCGGATGTGTTTGCCGGGGCGGATGCGATCAAACAAGCCCTGGCGCGCGAAGATGCCGCCGGTCATCGTCACATCGTTGTTGACGCGATCCGCGACGGCGACCTAATGAATATCGGCAAAGCCGCAAAAGGACTGCCGCTCATCACAGGCGGATCAGGCGTCGCACTTGGCCTGCCGGCCAATTTTGGCCACGCCCCCGCCCCGGTGCCTTGGACTGGGCAGCCGGGAAAATGCGTGATCCTGTCAGGATCATGTTCAATCGCCACTCGCGCGCAAGTCGCACTGCACGCCAAATCGCACCCAACCTTGGAAATTAACGCGGCAGATGTGATCAACGGCAAGCAAACCGCCGCGCAAATCACCGACTGGCTGCTGACAACCAACGGGTTGCCGCTGGCCTATAGTTCCGCCGATCCCGCTGTGGTCAAAGACATCCAAAACCAATTC
>CAZBBZ010000040.1:0-12688 GCA_964489925.1 uncultured Rhodobacterales bacterium | reverse complement strand
GCCGCCAGTGGAGCGGATTTCAGGGAACCAATAATCGCGCGGGCCCCAGCCCGTGACCTCGCGCAAAGCGGTTTGCACAATGCCCGGATGATCCAGAAAATGCGTATAGGCAAAGGCCAGCACATAGGCCGGAAAAGCCAGCGGCAAGATCAGCGCAATCTCTAGCACGCGCCGTCCCCAAAATTCGGTGTTTGTGACCAGCCAAGCGGTGGTTGTGCCGATCAGAAAGGTGCCAATGGCCACCATAGCCACCAACAACAGCGTTGTGCCGATGTAGCGGCCCAGCACAGTTTGAGCGAGCAGCGTCAGCGTTTCGGTGCCCCCGGTCATGGCGGACACCAACACGCCCGCAACTGGCAGCAAACACAAGGCAATCACAAGGATCGCCACGATGACGAACACGCTGCGGCTATGTGGGCGGATCGGCAGGCTGTGTTTTGGGGTTATGTCAGAACTTTGTGCCATGCGGCTCGTTTGCGGATTGGGTCGGCTTGGTTTTGGCGGAATTGCGTGGCGAGAGCAAGGTGGCTTGGCATTGGCCGCATTTAACAAAATTTTAAGGATCAGTCTGGTTTTCTAAGCGCACCCAACCGACAGGAGGACCAAATGGCGGATGTTTCAACCATCGAAGAAATTCAAAGTCAAAAAGAGGTCAAAAGCGCGCGCTTTGGGTCGCGTCGCACCATTCAATATGAAAGCCTAAGCGTTCTGGTCGAGGATAATGGCACCCCCGAAGCGGTGACCCTGCCAGTCTTGCGCGACATCGCTTGCCGCATTGGTGTGGATGTCTTGAATGGGGCAGGCAATCCCAAAAACACGCGCACGCTTGGGGCAAACGTAATTGATGAACTTTTGGGGCGGCGGGCCCGCTAAAGTTCAGGCCCGTTAAGCGTTAGGGCCAAAAAGATTAAGGCCCGTGCTCGACCTTCGTCACGGATGTTTCCGATGTCGGATTTGCTTTGCTAATTACAGGCGGGCGGCGGTTAAACAGGTCTGGTGCTGCGGATGCCCCGGCAGCATTGCCCAAGAAATAGGCCAGCACGATCAGCACTACGCTGGCCACACCGCTGAATATTGCGCCAAGAATGATCAGCAATAGCAACCCTGCGGTTAGGCCGAAGGCGGCTGGTTTCTTAAGGTCGTCGAGTAAGGCCATGATTAAATTTCCCATTTCCAGTCTGGATCGTTGGCGTGATCGCTGTTGCCACCACTTGCCCACCCTGAGCGCACAAAAAACTTCAGCATCGCTTCGGCGGTGCCTTCTTTTAGGGTCCACTGACCTTCAATCCAAGCCAAGGCTTCAGGTTTCAGATCGGGACGGCGGGTCAGCGATTGCAGCTTGGCGATTTGTTCGGGGGTCAGCTCGATCAAACGCTCAAAAAACCGCCAGTCGCTTTCAAGGAAATTATCGATGCTTTCGTTTGTAGGCGCATTTGTTCGAAAGACCGCAATGCCTGCGAAAAAGACTGCCATGACCATTACAAAGGTCAAGGCAGGCCCGATGCTTGGCGCTGTGGCAAGCAAAACGGCAATCGCAAGGGCCAGAACAAGCGCTAAAATGAATTTTTTGGTCGCAATGAAGTCCATAGTCTTTCTCGGCAAAGAGTACGCGCCCTAAGTAAAGCCCGCTGATTGGCAAGGTCAACTGCCAGATCATGAACGGGTGACGCGCTCGCTATTGTGCGGCTTTAGGGTCGCTTTTGTAGGGCAAAGTCGGGGGCCGTTTATTGCGATTTTCATTTAAGTGCTGACGCGCCGGGGCGCTTCAGCGATAATGCCCCTATTGCTGATGCGCAGCCGCGCGATCTGAAACACCCATCACCAAGGAGCAATATGACAGAGTTTTCCTATCAACTTTACAGTTCGCGCAATTTTCCGCCCCTAGAGCGCACATTGGCTATGGTGGCCGGGCATGGCTATAAAATGGTCGAAGGCTATGGCGACCTTTTTGAAACCCCAGATCAGGCGAAAGCCTTGCGTGATCAGTTGGATCGGCACGGTTTGCGCATGGCCAGCGCGCATATGGCGCTCGATCAGGTCAGGGATGCGGCGCGCGCTTGCGAGATTGGCCGCGTGCTGGGGCTGGACGCGATTTATGTGCCATTTATTGATGAGGCGGACCGGGCATCCGATGCGGATGGTTGGCGCGCTTATGCGGCCTCACTTGAAGCGGCGGGTCGGCCGTTGGTCGAGGCGGGCTTCACCTTTGGCTATCACAACCACGACTTTGAATTTGCCCCCCTTGCTGGCACAGATGATGTGGGCATGAATCTGATCCTTGATCATGCGCCCAGCGTGACGTGGGAATGTGACACGGCGTGGGTGGTCAAGGGCGGACATGATGTGGTCGCTTGGGTGGAACGCTACGCACCCCGCATTTCAGCCGCGCACCTAAAGGACATCGCCCCGGATGGGGAAGCCGCAGATGAAGACGGTTGGGCCGATGTTGGGCATGGCACCATGAACTGGGGACCGATCCGCGCCGCACTAAGCGCGTCCGCTTGCGCGCTTTATGTGATGGAACACGATAACCCGAAGGATCACGACCGCTTTGCAGGCCGCTCAATCGCGGCGGCGCGCGCGCAATAAGGAACCACAGGACATGAAACCACTTGGTGTTGGCATCATCGGATGCGGAAATATTTCGGCGGCCTATCTGCGACTGGGGCCGCTGTTTAAGGCGCTGGATATGCGTGCGGTGGCTGATCTGAATATGGAGGCCGCAACCGCGCGGGCGGCTGAGTTTGGCCTGCGGGCCGAAACCGTGGACGGGCTGTTGGGTGCGGATGATATCGACGTGATCGTGAACCTGACGATCCCGGATGCCCATTACGCCGTGACGCGCAGGATTTTGGAAGCAGGCAAGCACGCTTATTCGGAAAAGCCGCTTGTGCTGAGTTTGGATGAGGGCAAAGCGCTTGCGGCTTTGGCGGCGGGTAAAGGTCTGCGCGTTGGCTCTGCGCCTGATACCTTTATGGGCGGGACGCACCAGCAGGCGCGCGCGTTGATTGACGACGGGGCGGTGGGGCGGATCGTTGCGGGCAGTTGCGCTGTGATGTCCCACGGGATGGAAGATTGGCACCCGAACCCGGATTTCTTCTTTCTACCCGGTGCTGGGCCGATGTTGGATATTGGTCCCTATTATGTGACCAATCTGATCCAGCTTTTGGGTCCGGTGAAACGGGTGGGGGCGCTCACATCCTCGGCAAGCGACACGCGCACAATCTTGTCGGAACCGCGCAAGGGCGAAAAAATTCCGGTGAAAACGCCGACCAATATTCATGCGCTGTTGGAATTTGAACAAGGCGCCACGATCACGCTGGCGACGTCGTGGGATGTCTATGCGCATCGCCAATCGCATATGGAACTCTACGGGGATGCCGGATCGCTGTTCCTGCCAGACCCGAACTTTTTTGGTGGCACATTGGAAATGGCGGGCAAGGATGGCGCGATTGGTAACGTTGCGGCTTGGGATCATCCGTTTGGCATCGTGAACGATCATGCAGAGAACCAAGCCAACTATCGCACGGCGGGTCTGGCGGATATGGCCCAAGCCATCGCAGAGGGCCGCGCGCATCGCTGCAGCATTGAATTGGCCGTTCATGCGGTTGATGTGATGACATCGGTGCTGCGCTCTGGCGAAACCGGGGGATTTGTCGAAATGACCACCACCTGCGCGCGCCCCGCAGCCCTTGGGCCGACTGAGGCTTTGGCGCTGCTTAAAGCATGACCACCCGCCTGAACATCTTTGATCTGCGCGCGGGAACATCTCGCGAGGTGCTGCGCCATGACGGTTTGATCGAGGCGCCGAACTGGTCGCCGGATGGCCGTTATTTGTTGATTAACTCCGAAGGACGGCTTTACCGCGTGCCGCTGGAGCGCCCGGAAATGCAGCTCGTAGATACGGGGTTTGCGACTAAGTGCAACAATGATCACGGGATTTCGCCGGACGGGAAAACCTTTGCGATTACCGATAAGGTCGAAACCGGGAAATCCTGCATTTACACGCTGCCCAGCACGGGCGGCGCGCCGACGCGCATCACTATGGATGTGCCGTCCTATTGGCACGGCTGGTCCCCGGATGGGGCGCGGCTGACCTATACGGCCTTGCGCGACGGCGCGTTTGATATTTTCACCTGTCCGGTGGAGGGCGGCGCCGAGACCAAGCTGACCTGCGATTTTGATCATACGGATGGGCCGGATTACACGCCGGGTGGGGACTGGATATGGTTCAATGGGATGCGTGATGGGGCGATGGAGCTTTGGCGCGTGCGCATTGAAGGCGAAAACTTGGAACAAATGACCGATGACGCTTGGGTGAATTGGTTTCCCCACCCGAGCCCCGATGGGCAAAGCGTGTTGTTTTTGTCCTATGCAAGCGGCGATGTTTCCGCCCCCCACGACCACCCGCGCGACCGGGATGTGGCGCTTCGTTTGATGCCAGCCAAGGGCGGAACGCCGACGACTTTGTTAGAAATATTTGGTGGGCAGGGGACAATAAACGTGCCCTGTTGGGCGCCTGATGGCACGCAATTTGCCTATGTGGACGTGGTTAGCGACGCCTAAGTGGGCTGTTCCCAACTGGGAACCGGCTCTTGTAACGTGCCTAGATTTTCCACCGGCGCGCCATTCAATTGATCAATCAGCAATTTTGCCAGCGATTCCCCCGTCGCCAAAAGATCCTCTGCAACCGTGTCCATTTTCGGATAAAGTGCGGGAAGGATTTCGGTCGTCTGTTTGCAAATTAGATCATAGTCCCGACCGAGGGTTCGCCCAGATTCAGCCAAGCCGCTGACCAATGACAATGCCGTCAATTCGTTCTCGCAAATCAGCGCATCAAATTCGAGCTGTTGTCCAAGTGATCGCCCAAACGCCCGAACCAACTGCGGGTCGTTGAGCGTGTTGGCGTCGCTTTCAAATTCGCCGCTGACACCTTGTTTAACGATTGATCGGAAATACGCCGCCCCCAGAAGCGCAAAATAGGTCGTGTCTTTTTCGCAAACCACCAAGAGGAATTTTTTTCGGCCAAGGGAAATCAGCCGCTCAACCGCAAGTTCAACAAAGCGTTCAATGTGAAAATCATGAAAGGCGTGGGGGGTGTAAAACTCTGTGCGGCCGTGGGTCACAAAAGGTAAACCAGCGTCCGCAAGGATTTGAACCCGCGGGTCACGCGCACTTGTGCGGGTCAAAATCACGCCATCGGACGTGCGGTTGTCCAAAATATAGCGGACCGCACTTGTCGGATCATCTGACTTTGGCTCTGGCATTACGTTTAGGTGAAACCGTGTTTTTTCCAATTGCGCCCCGATGCCTTGAATGACGCTGCGCGTAAAATCGATGCCGTGGCGATCATGGGGCAGCACAAAGGTCAGCACATTTGTCTGGCCCGTGCGCAGTCGCACACCCGCACGATTTGGCACATAGCCGACCTCGCGCGCGGCTTTTGCGATTTTATCGCGGGTTTCCTGCTTCAACTTCGCGCCATCGCGCAAGGACAACGATACAGTCGACACGCTCAGTCCGGTAAGCTCTGCAATTGTGCGCAAAGTTGGTGCTTTGTTGCCGGAAACGTCGGTCATTCTTTACTTTCAAGTGTAGCGGTTGCGATTCGATATTCCAATTTGGCCACTCTATTGCAACGTTACAATTGATTGCAAATGGTTGAGTGAAATTTAGCCTGTGGTGCGCAAATTCGCTGTAAAATAAGTGGTTTATGGGTTCAAACAGTCCAGTTTTTGTTGTTGCATCGTTGCAATTTTTGTTTAATTCTTAGGGTTCGGAGGCGCCAAGTTTTGGTGCCGCCTATAATAATTTTTCGGTTTCAAATGGGAGGAACTATTTATGAAACCCCTGAACGGCCTCAATGGCCGATTGCTTGCCAGCTCGGCGCTTGCGCTTTTGCTCACAAGCGGTGCAGCTTTCGCTGACAACATTCGCTTTTGGACCACCGAAGAACAGCCTGACCGTCTTGCCAAACAGCAAGCAACGGCTGCTGACTTTGGCAAACTCACGGGCCATACGGTCGAAGTGATCCCGGTCACTGAATCCGACTATGGCACACGCGCGACGGCAGCTTTTGCGGCGGGCGATTTGCCTGACGTGATCTACCTGCCGCTGCAATATGCGCTGCCTTGGTCCGAAGCGGGCATCTTGGACACGGATGCGGCAACAGAAGTGTTCGAAGAGCTGGGTGCAGGCACATTCGCACCGGGTGCTGTGGCAATGGCGGCCTATGATGGCGGCGTTGCGGGCGTTCCGGTTGATGGCTGGACGCAAATGGTCGTTTACCGCAAGGATTTGTTTGACGAGATGGGCCTAGAGGCGCCTTCCAACTATGCCAATGTTTTGGCCGCTTTGGAAAAACTGCACAATCCGCCAAACATGTATGGCTTTGTTGCCCCCACAAAGGTCGATGAAAACTTCATGAGCCAAGTTTTGGAACATGTGTTCTTGGCCAACGGCGTGTCCCCTGTGGGCGCGGGTGGTTTCAAAGCGCTTGATGTCGCTGCCACCACGCAAGTGCTGGATTTCTACAAAGCGATCGCCAAAGCGTCGCCTCCGGGTGAGTTGTACTGGAAACAAGCGCGCGAAGTTTACTTTGCGGGCCAAGCGGCGATGATTATCTGGTCGCCCTCGATCCTTGATGAGCTTGCAGGTCTTCGCGATAGCGCGCCTCCAACCATCAATGATGATCCGATGTCCACGGAACTTGTGTCCAAGACGGGCATCATCACCAACTTTGCAGGTCCGTCTAATCCTGATGGCGCGGCTTGGGGCGATGTGCGTTACTTTGGCATTACGTCGGATGCGAACACAGATGTGGCGCAAGAGTTCGTCAAGTTTTCGATGGATCAGGGCTATATGAACACGCTTTCTATTGCCGCCGAGGGCAAGTTCCCTGTGCGTCGTGGGACAGCGGATGAGCCTGCGAAATTCACCGATGGCTGGTCGATGATCCCAGTTGGTGTGGATCGCAAAGCTCCGCTGAGCGAGTTCTATCCAGCCGAAGTTCTGGCAGAAATCACCGGCGGTCTTGAAGTGGCCCAGCGTTGGGGCGTTGCGGAAGGTCAGCTGTCGCTGGCATCCAAAATGATCAACTCTCAGGCGATCAACCGGATCGTTCGTCAATACATCGACGACGAAGTTGATGCGGCGGGCGCGATTGCGGCGATGAACGACGAATTGTCGGGCGTTAACTAAGTTAAATTCGCTTTCGGCGGTGGGGATGTCTTTACCGCCGAGGGCGTTTCGTGAATTATTCGACCGGGGAGGGTGCGTTGAGCGATCCAACGTCACCGCAAGGGGAACCAAAACGCCCACCACAGGGGCCACCAAAAGGCAAAGGCCCGCTGGCCGCGCGCGAGGCGCGCCTTGCATGGGGCATGTTGTTTCCCACCATTACCATCGTCACGCTGGTGATCTTGCTCCCGCTGATCGCGATTTTCTGGATTAGTTTTAAGCCCGTCGGCCTTGCCGATCTGCGCGCCATCACCCCTGTGGTGAAAGAGGCTTTGCGCAAAAGTGGAGATGACTACCGGGTGGAATACCGTCTGCGCAATTCGAGCCAAGACAAACCGATTACAGGCGTGTCGTTCACGGATGTGATCCCTGATGGCCTGACGCTTGGGGCGTTGCCAGAGGTTTGCGCGCTGTCGGGCGCGACCCTGACTTGTGATTTTGGCGAAATCGAAGGCGGGTTTAACGAGCGTTACCGCATTCCCGTGACGTTTTCGGGCGATGGTGATGCGATGGAGGATCTGGCCGAAGGCAGCGAACCTATCGCTATCGGCAAGGCAGATAACATCCTGACCAATTCGGAATTCACCCTATCGAATTTCGCGCGTATCTTTGACAGCAAGGAATTTATGTCCGTGCTGTGGGCGACGCTGTTTTACACGGTGGTCGGCACCATAGGCGCGCTGCTTGTGGGGCT
Organism: uncultured Rhodobacterales bacterium; assembly: GCA_964489925.1. Taxonomy (GTDB): domain Bacteria; phylum Pseudomonadota; class Alphaproteobacteria; order Rhodobacterales; family Rhodobacteraceae; genus CAYLLD01. The sequence continues at coordinate 4,755 of CAZBBZ010000040.1, read as the reverse complement.
GTTTGCAGCGTTACTTCTGAACAAATCCTTCAAGGGCCAAGGCATCCTGCGCGGGCTATACCTGTTTCCCTACGTGGCCCCGGTGATTGCGGTGGCCTTTACCTGGGTGCTGCTGCTTGACCCGTTCAGCGGCTCGTTCAACGCGCTTTTGGTGCAAATGGGGGTGGTCGATACCCCGATCAATTTCTTCGGCCAACGCCCGCTCGCGCTCATCATGGTCACGGTGTTTGAGATTTGGCGGTATTTTCCGCTGAGCTTCCTGTTCATCCTTGCCCGCATGCAGAGCATTGATACGGATATGTACGAGGCGGCCGATATGGATGGCGCGTCGCCGTTTCAGCAATTCTGGTCGCTCAGCCTGCCGATGCTCTTGGGCATCTTGTCGGTGCTGTTCCTCTTGCGCTTCATTTGGACCTTCAACAAATTTGACGACATCTTTTTGCTAACGGGCGGGAATGCAGGCACGCGCACGCTGACCGTGAACGTTTATGAACAGGCGTTCGCGATTTCCAATATCGGGGCAGGGGCCGCGGTGGCCGTGGTGATCTTCGCCTGTCTGCTGACCTTCAGCGTCTTTTTCTTTCGCTACATCAGCCAAGAGGAAGGGCTATGAAGCACGGCATGATCACAGCCCCCATGATCGGCGCGCTTTGGGGGATCGTGGCGGCCATCGTGGTGGCGGTGGTGATTGCCTTTGCAAGTGGCGTGGCGATCCGGCCCGTCGCGATCCCAGCGGCGATTTTTGGTGCGTGGTGCGGTTATGTTGCGATTGAACGGCACAAGAGCGGTTGGCTTGCGGCCGCAATCGGCGCGGTGGCGGTGTTTGTCGCCTTTTGGCTGTTCGGTTTGCCCATGGCGACGGGCGAAGGGGTGGGCATTGGCTACGCGCTATTTGGGCTTGTCACCTTTGCCGCAGCAACCGCTTGGCCCGTCTATAAATTTGTGCGTGACCTGCCCCCCGGCCCGCTGACCCGCCATGAATTTGAAGAAGCCATCATCCGTTTCCTGACCGGCTTTGGCTATGTGTTTTTTACCGCCATCGTGCTGATCCCGTTTTACGTGATGGTGATGACCAGCTTGAAATCTCAGCAAGCGCTGCTGCTGAACCCGCTCGATTTCAGCCTAGACCTGTCCAAAGGTTGGGATATTTTCCGCAGCTACCGCGAGTTGATCGTCGATTTCAACTTTGGTCAGTACCTGTGGACCAGCTTTTATGTGTCCGTCCTGACCGTGTTCATCACGCTGGCCTTTGCGATCCCCGGCGCCTATGCGGTGGCGCGGTTGCGCTTTGCTGGACGGGCCGCGTTTTCGCGCTCTATTCTGTTGATTTATATGGTGCCAATGATCGTGCTGGCTCTGCCGATTTACATCGTGTTTTCCATGGTAGGCCTGCGCAATTCCATCATCGGCATCGTGATGATCTACCCGGTTACAACCATCCCCGTCGCGCTTTATATGCTGCAAGGCTATTTCCGTGGCCTGCCCGCCGAGATCGAGGAAGCCGGGCTGATGGACGGGCTGTCGCGCTTAAAAGTCATCTGGAAAATCACGCTGCCCCTTAGCTTGCCAGCGCTTGCCAGCGTGTCGCTTTACGTCTTTATGATCGCATGGAACGAGTTCCTGCTCGCCTTCATGCTGCTGGATGATCCGTCGAAATTCACGCTAACCCGCGGTATCGCAAGCCTCAACTCGTCAGAAATTCCACGTCAGCACTTGATGGCGGGCAGTGTTATCGCCACGGTGCCAATCATGGTCCTGTTTTTAGGGCTAGAACGATTTATGACCAAGGGACTGACAGCAGGGAGCGTCAAAGGGTGAGCAATTTAGACGAACAAGCGCGCGAAATTCTGCGCGGTAATGACAAGGGTGGCTATACGGTGCCGACCCATGGGCTCTATCCTTATCAGTGGAACTGGGACAGCGCGTTTGTCGCATGGGGGTTTTCGACCTTTGATAACAACCGCGCGTGGGTCGAGCTGGAAACCCTGTTTAACAGCCAGTGGAAAAACGGCATGGTGCCGCATATTATTTTCCATCAACAGGATCCGGGCTATTTTCCCGGGCCGGATTATTGGCAGGCAGGGGATGAGCCCCCAAGCAGTGGTATCAGCCAGCCACCTGTGGCCGCGATTATGGCGCGATTGGTGTATGAAGCCGATCCCAAGGCGGGCAAGAAACGTCTGAAAGCCTTGCTGCCCAAGCTGATCGCCTTTCACAAATGGTATCGCGACTATCGTTGCCGCATGGGGGTGGCCACGGTCACGCATCCTTGGGAAAGCGGGCGGGATAATTGCCCGGACTGGGACATCGGCATGGCGGATGTGGATGGCACTGACGTGGGTGAATATCAGCGTCGGGACACAGGCCATGTGGATGCTTCCATGCGCCCGACGAAGATTGAATATGACAAATACATCGCCTTGGTGAAATTTGGCCGGGATCGCGACTGGGATGCGGCGCAAATCATGGCCGACACCCCGTTTTTGATGGCGGACCCGGCGATCCATTTCATCCTGATCCGCGCGCATCGTGATTTGGCGTGGTTGGCCGAAGAGTTGGGCCAAGACGGGTCGATTTACCGTGCCTGGGCCGAAGAATTGGTTGCAGCCTCACCTATCATCTGGAACCAAGATTTGGGTTGTTATGACGCGCGCAACATGCGCACGGGCGGCTTTGCTCATAACCTGAGTTCGGGCGCTTTTATGATGTGGCTGGCGGGCATTGAAAACGAGGTGGCTGAAACCCGGCTGATGCGGATTTGGGACGGGGCGAAATATGGTATCCCGTCAAATGATCCCGGTGCGCCGAACTTTGATCCGCGCCGCTACTGGCGTGGCCCCACTTGGCCTGTGGTTAACTCCTTGATTGCACTCGGCTTTCGTTCTAGCGGGCGGATTGCCGATGAAGCGCGCCTGCGCCAAGAAACCATTGATCTGATTAAGGGTGATGGGTTCTACGAGTATTTTGACCCGATTATGGGCACGGGCTGCGGTGGTCCGGACTTTAGTTGGACGGCGGCGATTTGGCTGGCTTGGGCCAATCGGTGAGCGATATAAAACCGGGGATATGCGATGGCATCCATTGAGCTGAAAGCGGTCGAAAAATGGTTTGGGGACACGCAGGTCATCAAGGGCGTCGACCTAGCGGTCGAGGACGGCGAGTTCATCGTCTTTGTCGGCCCGTCGGGGTGCGGCAAATCCACTTTGCTGCGCTTGATCGCGGGGCTTGAGGAAACCAGCCGGGGTGAGGTTTGGGTCGAGGGGCGCAATGCCACGTCCGAGCCGCCCTCTAAACGCGGGTTGGCGATGGTGTTCCAATCCTACGCGCTCTACCCGCATATGTCCGTGCGCGACAACATGGGGTTTTCCCTGAAATCTGCGGGCGAGCCAAAGGCGGTTGTGCATGAAAAGGTCATGTCAGCGGCGGCTGTTTTGAAGCTAGAGGACTATTTGGATCGCCGCCCCAAGGATTTGTCCGGCGGGCAGCGTCAGCGTGTTGCGATTGGGCGCTCGATTGTGCGCGACCCGACCGCATTTTTGTTTGATGAGCCTTTGTCGAACCTAGATGCCTCGCTTCGGGTGGAAATGCGCTATGAAATCGCGAAACTGCACCAAACGCTTCAAAAACCGATGATCTATGTCACCCACGATCAGGTCGAAGCGATGACGCTGGCTGATCGTATCGTGGTGCTGGATGCGGGGCGTATTGCCCAAGTTGGCACGCCGCGTGAGCTTTATGAACGTCCCGGCAATCGCTTTGTGGCGCAGTTTATCGGCTCTCCGAAGATGAACGTGCTGGATGATCTGGCCGGAATTGCGGTACCAGATGGGGCCACGGCCCTTGGTATTCGCCCCGAACATATCACCCTGACTGCGACCGGGCAGGGCAGCTGTGATGGGGTGGTGGATGTGGTGGAATATTTAGGCGCGGATGTGTTTGTGGTGGTGGATCGCGCCGGGCGCGACAAGCTGACCGTGCGCTTGCCGGGCAGTGCGGCTATTAAGCCCGGCGAACCAGTTGGTTTGGGTTTTGATCCGGCCCATACGCATCATTTTGATCGGAATGGGCTGACGCTTTAGGCGGATTTCTAGCCCAACAAGGCCGCCACACGACGGATCGCTAATTCATAACCTTGCACGCCGCAGCCCACTAAGATGCTGCTGGCCACGCGCGAGACGTATGAATGATGCCGAAACTTCTCGCGCACATGGATGTTCGAGATATGCACTTCCACAATTGGGCCGTCGAAGGTTTCGAGCGCGTCGTGGATGGCCACGGATGTATGCGAATAGGCACCCGGATTGATCACAATCGCACAAGCGTCTTCGCGCGCGCGTTGGATCAGATCGACCAGCGTGCCTTCGTGGTTGCTTTGATGGAAGGCGCAAGTCAAGCCAAGCTCTTGGGCGAGGGTGGTGCAATTCGCTTCTACATCGACGAGCGTGTCTGATCCATAAACCTCGGGACGGCGTTTGCCCAAGAGGTTCAGATTGGGACCATTGATCACGAAAATCGGTTTGGACATGGGGACAGCTCGCTGTTTTGCGTTTCCCCATTGGGTACAATGAAACCTGTGCTTGAAGCAACGCTTGTTGTGGGCGGCCAATGAAGGCGGCTTAACCCGCCGCAACTAACCTCACAAAAGAAAAGGGCGACGATTTTCATCGCCGCCCCTTTTATTCGGTTGTGCTTGCTTGGCCTAGGCCAAGAAGTCCGCATCAGGTGGGATCGAGAACTCGTCCGCGATATCCTGAG
>CAZBBZ010000039.1:0-12779 GCA_964489925.1 uncultured Rhodobacterales bacterium | reverse complement strand
GGAAGTGCGCGAGATGGTCAATGACACCCTTGGGGGGCGTGATCTTGGCATTCCCTATTGCACGCTTTGCGGCGCGGCGCAGGCCTATTTCACCGACGAACTGCCCGCGGGCATCAAGCGGCCTGTGTTGCGCACCTCGGGTCTGTTGATCCGCTCCAACAAGGTGATGTATGACATCACATCGCAATCGGTGTTCGATACGTTTTTAGGACGTGCCGTCACCGGGCCGCTGGCGGCTCAGAACGTGCAGTTGAAACAAGCCAGCGTGGTCACGACCGACTGGGGGACTTGGAAAGCGGCGCATCCCAACACCACCGTGTTGATCGAAGACCTTGCGCTGGGGCGGGACCCGGATTTTCGCAATGGACGCGATGCCAATGGGCCGATTTTCCCAGTGGGGGATGTGGACCCGCGCTTGCCTGTGCATGAGGATATCATTGGGGTGATTACCGCGTCTGGCACGCCGATCGCTTTTCAACGCAGCAAGGCGTTTTTGGCTTTGAAAAATGGCGATACGATTGCCTATGAAAACGTGCGCCTGAAGTTGGATGCAGGCGGGGTAAAGGCCGTTGATGAAAGCGGCGCGGACCTTGGCAGCCACCAAGCGTTTTGGTTCGCGTGGTCGCAGTTCCACCCAAGCACAGCGCTTTGGGCGGGCTAGGCACTACGCAATTCAGCGCATCAATAAGAGCGCGGCAGGCCCAAGATATGTTCTGACAAATAAGACAGGATCAAATTCGTTGAAATCGGCGCGACTTGGTACAGCCGGGTTTCGCGGAACTTGCGTTCCACATCGTATTCTTCGGCAAAGCCAAACCCGCCGTGGGTCTGCACACAGACGTTGGCAGCTTCAAAAGACGCATCTGCCGCCAGCATCTTGGCCATATTCGCCTCTGCGCCTGGATTTTCGCCCGCCTCGTAAAGCCGCAGCGCCTCTTTCACCATTAAATCCGCCGCGCGCATGTTTGCGTAAGCCTTTGCGATGGGAAACTGCACCCCTTGGTTTTGCCCGATCTCGCGGCCAAACACTTGGCGCTCTTTGGCGTAATCTACCGACTTTTGCGTGAACCATTTGGCATCGCCCACACATTCAGCCGCAATCAAAATCCGCTCAGCATTCATGCCTGACAGGATATAGCGAAAGCCTTTGCCTTCTTCGCCAATCAGGTTGGCGGCAGGCACGCGCAGATTGTCAAAAAACACCTCTGTTGTGGCGTGGTTCATCATCGTGCGGATGGGGCGGATGCTTAGGCCATTGTCCTTGGCCGCGTTCATATCCACCAAAATAACCGACAGCCCGTGGGTTTTCTTCATGCCCTCTTGCAGCGGGGTTGTGCGCGCCAAGAGCAGCATCAAATCGGAATGTTCCGCCCGGCTGGTCCAAATCTTTTGCCCGTTGATGACGAAGGCATCCCCATCCCGCGCGGCAGTGGTTTTCAACGCGCCTGTATCCGTGCCGCTGGTGGGTTCGGTCACACCAAAGGCTTGCAAGCGCAGCGACCCATCTGCGATTTTCGGCAGATATTCCGCCTTTTGCGCGTCAGAGCCATGCCGCAGCAAAGTGCCCATCGTATACATCTGCGCATGGCACGCGCCGCCGTTGCAGCCTTGCGCCTGCATTTCTTCCAAGATCGCCGCCGCCGCCGACAGGGGCAAGCCCGCGCCGCCGTATTCCTCGGGGATCAGCACGGACAGCCAGCCAGCTTGCGTCAACTCGTCTACAAAAGCGGTGGGATACGCCATGTCGCGATCCAGCGTGCGCCAGTAGTCACCGGGATATTTGGCGCAGAGCTTGGCAATCGCGTCGCGAAGTTCGGGGTAGCTGCTGTCCATGTCCGGTCCCTCAGATTTGGTGTTGATCCAGTGATAACGCCGGCCCTTGCGCCCAACAATGGCATAAAAACAATGGTGCAGCGCAAAATGCGATTGCTGCAGTGCGAGATTTCGTTAGGATCGCGGGTTATGGACAAAAAGACTTCAGTTGTGGTGGTGGAGCAAAATCGGGATCGTGCGCTTGAAATCGTTGATGGGTTGAAAGACACCAGCGACGTGGACATCACGATTATTTCCGAAGTCACCGGCCTTGCCAAACGCATTGCCGAGGTGAACCCGGATTTGGTGCTGGCCGATATCGCCAACCCGACCCGCGATATTATCGAAGAATTTGCGCTTGCCAGTTCCCCCTTGGAACGCCCCGTTGCGCTGTTTGTGGACGAAAGCGATGCCACGCTCGCGCGCACGGCGATTGAGGCGGGTTTGTCCGCCTATGTGGTGGACGGGCTGCAACCGGAACGCTTGAAACCGATCCTGACGGCGGCGATTGCGCGCTTCAATATGGTGCGCCGGATGCGCGAAGAACTGGCCGCGACCAAACTGGCGCTTGAAGAACGCAAACATGTGGATCGCGCCAAGGGCTTGTTGATGAAAGCCCGCGGGATCAACGAAGACGAGGCCTATAAAATCCTGCGCAAAGCGGCGATGGATCAGGGCAAGAAAATCACCGAAGTCGCCCAAGCGATTGTCACGGCGGCGGAGTTGTTGTCGTGAGGGCGGTGGTTGCAGCCTTTGTCCCGCTGGTGGATGCAGCCCCTCTAATTGTCGCGCGGGAAATGGGTTTTGCCGAAGAAGAAGGCATCACGCTGGAGTTGCGCAAGGCACCGTCTTGGTCGTCTGTGCGCGATATGCTGGCCTTTGGTCATGTGCATGCGGCGCATTTGCTGTCCCCCATGCCGATTGCCATGGCGCTGGGCCAAGGCACGATCAAAGCGCAGGTCTCTGTGCTGCAAGTGCTGTCCTTGGGTGGCACCATTATCGGGGTCAGCGCGCAAATCGGTGCGGCCCTTGCCCAAGCGGGGCATCGGTTTGATTTTGCAGATGCCCGCGGTGCGCTTAGTGCGATTTCGGCGCTGAATTTGGACGAGCCCTTGCGCATCGGTGTGCCGTTCCCGTTTTCTATGCATGCAGAGCTGTTGCACTATTGGCTGGAAGATGCGGTGGCCAAGGATTTGAAGGTCGAGGTCAAGACGATCCCGCCCCCCGCGATGGCCAATGCACTTGCTGCCAATGAGATTGACGCCTTTTGTGTGGGCGAGCCTTGGGCCTCGCTCGCGGTGGAAACTGGCGTTGCGCGTCTGTTGCTGCCAAGTCGGGCGATTTGGACAGCGGCCCCGGAAAAGGTGCTGGGGGCGACGAACGATTGGATCGACAGTGATCCCGCATCCGTGGGTAAGCTGATGCGCGCGGTTTGGAAGGCGGGGCGCTGGTTGGCGGACCCTGCGTCCCATACGATTGCCAGCGAAATGTTGGCGCGCAGCGAATTTCTGGATATCCCACCAGAGCTGATTGACCGTGGCCTGACCGGAAAATTCGTGGTGTCCCAAAGCGGGGAAACCAGCCGGTGCCAGCCTTTTCTTGAGTTTTTCGATGGCGGGGCGACCTTCCCTTGGCGCAGTCAGGCGGCTTGGATTGCCGCGCGCATGGCAAAACGTCTGGGGCTTGATCCGAAAGAGGCGGCGACAACGGCGCAATCGTTGTTCCGCACGGACTTGTACCGCGAACATCTGAACGAAATCGGTGCCTCGCTTCCCAGTGCTTCGGCCAAGATCGAAGGGGGAATCGGCCCCGAAACCGCCGTGGCGTCGGTCACCGGGCGTCTGGTTCTGGGCCAGAACACCTTTTTTGATGATCAAATTTTTGACCCTGATTTAATCAGCTGATTAAATTTTAGGCAATTAAGCGGGTTTTGCTGCGCTCCAATAGGCTGAACCTGCCCATTTCTTGACACTTTTCACCGTTCCCGCCTGAATAGAGTCAGGAACAACGGCGTTCCAACCTTTCTACCCATGACTGGGAAAACCCCGAGCACTGTCGCTCTGCCCCTGCTGATGCACCTTCGTATCCGCAGTCCGGCTTTGCGACTTTTTTTGTTTGGCGTTGATGGGAACGCCCCGCCTGAATCTAGACCGAAACCAGACCGAAGAAATAGGAAAACGAACGAATGAAAAACTTTCTGACAGGACTTGCTGTCTCAGCAGCCTTGGCATTTTCTGCCAACGCCCAGACGTTGGAGCTTGAAAAAGACGAGCTGACGTTTGGCTTTATCAAACTCACCGACATGGCGCCTTTGGCTGTGGCTTACGAACAGGGCTACTTTCTTGACGAAGGTTTGTTCGTAACGCTTGAAGCTCAAGCGAACTGGAAAGTTCTGCTAGATGGCGTGATTGACGGTCAACTTGACGGCGCGCACATGCTTGCGGGTCAGCCTTTGGCCGCGACCATCGGTTTTGGTACCGAGGCGCATATCATTACGCCGTTCTCCATGGATCTTAACGGCAACGGCATCACCGTTTCCAACGAGGTTTGGGAACAGATGAAGCCAAATATCCCGAAAATGGCCGATGGCCGCCCGCAGCATCCGATTTCTGCATCTGCGCTGGCGCCGGTGGTTGAAAAGTACAACTCCGAAGGCAAGCCGTTCAACATGGGCATGGTGTTCCCGGTATCTACGCACAACTACGAACTGCGTTACTGGTTGGCCGCTGGCGATCTTCACCCCGGTTACTATTCACCTGAAAACATCACAGGTCAGATCAATGCGGATGTGTTTTTGTCTGTGACACCTCCACCGCAAATGCCTGCAACTTTGGAAGCTGGCACCATTTACGGTTACTGCGTGGGTGAGCCTTGGAACCAACAAGCGGTGTTCAAAGGCATCGGCGTTCCGGTGATTACCGATTACGAACTTTGGAAAAACAACCCAGAAAAAGTATTCGGTCTGTCAGCGGAATTTGCAGAAGCGAACCCCAACACAACCATCGCTTTGACCAAAGCCTTGATCCGTGCGGGTCAGTGGTTGGATGAAAACGACAACGCCAACCGTCCGGCAGCCGTGGAAATCCTAAGCCGCCCTGAATATGTGGGTGCGGATTACGAAGTGATCGCGAACTCGATGACGGGTTTCTTTGAGTACGAAAAAGGCGACAAGCGCGACATCCCGGATTTCAACGTGTTCTTCCGTTATAACGCGACTTACCCGTTCTATTCGGACGCTGTTTGGTACCTGACGCAGATGCGTCGCTGGGGTCAGATTGCCGAAGCCAAAGACGATGCGTGGTATGATGAAGTGGCGCGCAAAGTGTACCGTCCTGACATCTATCTAGAAGCGGCAAAGCTGCTGGTTGACGAAGGTTTGTCCAACGAAGCGGACTTCCCTTGGGACAGCGATGGCTACAAGGCGGCAACCCCGTCTGAAGATATCATCGACGGCATTCCTTTCGATGGACGCACACCAAACGCGTATCTTGAAAGCCTGCCAATCGGCCTGAAAGGTCAACAAATCATCGTTGGAACCGAAATTCAGGGTTAATCCCAAAGGTTCCACCCTAAGCGCGCGCCCAATCGTCCCTAGCTTTTAGGCGCGCGCATCTTACCACTGAATATTGATACAAAAGGACAGGGCCATGAGCGCCGTTGAACACGATCTTGTAGACCCCGAAAAAGAGGCCCGCCGCGCCCGAACATTCACGCGGATCAATCAGGCGGACCGCTGGTTTCAGGTTCTTGGCCTGTCTTGGATTACCCCGGCGTTGCGCGCAATCGCTGGTGACAACCCACCTGCCCAGATGAAAGAAATCTGGCGCTTGCTTGGGGTTCCACTGCTCGCAATTCTAGCCTTTCTCGCACTTTGGGCGACCCTTGCCCCTACGGTGCAAACCTCGCTCGGCGCGGTGCCTGGCCCGTCCCAAGTTTGGACCGAGGCTGTGAACCTGCACAAAGACGCGGTTGCCAAGGGCAAAAAAGAAGACGCCTTTTATGCCAAGGTTGAACAGCTGAACCAAAAGCTGCGCGACAAGGGTCAAGAGGACCGTATCAAAGAGCGCGTCTTTACAGGCGCTCCGACCTATTACGATCAAATTTGGACCTCGATCAAAACCGTGTTTTTCGGCTTTTTGATCGCGACTGCCATTGCTGTGCCGCTTGGCATCATGGCCGGACTGTCCCCGCTTGCAAACGCGGCGATCAACCCGCTTATTCAGATTTTCAAACCCGTCTCGCCACTGGCATGGTTGCCGATTGTGACAATGGTGGTTTCGGCCACTTACGTTGGCACTGACGGCTGGTTTTCAAAATCCTTCCTAAACTCGGCCATCACAGTGACGCTCTGCTCACTTTGGCCAACGCTGATCAACACAGCCCTTGGTGTGGCCTCGATCGACAAAGACCTCGTGAACGTGTCCAAAGTTCTGAAAATGGGCACTTGGACGAAAATCACCAAGCTGGTGCTGCCCTCGGCCTTGCCGCTGATCTTTACCGGATTGCGTCTAAGCCTTGGTGTGGGCTGGATGGTTCTAATTGCCGCTGAAATGCTGGCCCAGAACCCCGGCCTTGGCAAATTCGTCTGGGATGAATTCCAGAACGGGTCGAGCCAGTCGCTCGCCAAGATCATGGTTGCTGTGTTCACAATCGGCATCATCGGCTTCCTGCTGGACCGCCTGATGTACGCGATCCAGTCCATGTTCACCTTCACAAACAACCGTTGAGGCCGCAGACAATGAGTATTCTTAACTTCAAAGGTGTTTCAAAAGGTTTCGGCCAAGGCATCCACCGCACTGATGTTCTAAAGGACATCAACTTGGATGTGGCTGACGGTGAATTCGTCGCGATCCTTGGGTTTTCTGGCACGGGTAAAACCACGCTGATGAACATGCTCGCGGGGCTTGAAACCCCCGATAAGGGCGAGGTCACGTTTCGCGGCAAGCCCATCACCGGGCCGGGACCAGAGCGCGGCTTGGTGTTTCAGTCCTATTCCTTGATGCCGTGGCTATCGGTGCAGGGCAATGTGATGCTGGCCATCGACAGCGTTTTTCCAAAGATGAAGCGCGCCGAGAAACTGGAAAAAGCGGCCCATTACATCAATATGGTGGGGCTTGGTCACGCTGCGTCCCGTCGCCCGGCGGAACTTTCGGGGGGGATGCGTCAACGGGTATCCGTGGCGCGCGCGCTTGCGATGAACCCGGAAGTTTTACTGCTGGATGAACCCCTCTCGGCGCTTGATGCTTTGACGCGGGCAAATTTGGCAGATGAGATTTTGGACATCTGGGAAAGCGATCGCAAAACCTGTGTGTTGATTACCAACGATGTGGACGAAGCGATTTTGCTAGCGGATCGTATTGTACCGCTGAACCCGGATGGGACGCTGGCCGAGCCTGTAAAAGTCGACATTCCCCGCCCGCGCAATCGCACGGAAATGAACAACCACGAAGGCTTCAAAAAGCTGCGCGCGCAGGTGACGAGTTACCTGATGGACGTGGGCATTGAAGGCAAGGTGGAAGGCACGCGAACCCTGCCGGATGTGACGCCGATCCATAGCGTGCCAACTGCGGTGGCGGATGCGCAAAAAGGTCCGAACTCGGATCGCTATTTGGAATTTTCCTTGGTGCATAAGGTGTACCCAACGCCAAAAGGCCCGCTGACCGTGGTCGAGGATTTCGATCTGAAGCTGAAAAAGGGCGAATTTATTTCGCTGATTGGTCATTCGGGCTGCGGTAAATCCACTGCCTTGACCATGGCTGCTGGGTTGAACCCGATTTCCAAGGGCGGGATCATTCTTGATGGGCGCGAAGTCGTGGACGCTGATCCAGAGCGCGCCGTGGTGTTCCAAGCGCCCTCGTTGTTTCCGTGGCTCACTGCCAAACAAAACGTCGCCGTTGGTGCGGATCGGGTTTACCCCAAGGCCAGCCAACAGGAACGCGAAGATGTGGTTGAATACTACCTTGAACGGGTGGGTTTGGCCGATGCGATGGATAAACCGGCGGCTGATTTGTCCAACGGTATGAAACAGCGTGTGGGCATCGCGCGGGCCTTTGCTTTGTCGCCCAAGCTGCTCTTGCTCGATGAACCGTTCGGGATGCTCGACAGCTTGACCCGCTGGGAATTGCAAGAAGTGCTGATGGAGGTTTGGACCCGCACCAAAGTGACGGCGATTTGTGTGACCCATGATGTGGATGAAGCGATTTTGCTGGCGGATCGGGTGGTGATGATGACCAACGGGCCACAAGCGACCATCGGCAAAATTACAGACGTAAATCTACCGCGCCCGCGCACCCGTAAAGCGCTGCTGGAGCATCCAGATTACTACACCTACCGCCAAGAGGTTTTGGACTTCCTTGAAGAATACGAACACGGCGCCAAACCCAAGCCAAAGATTGACCCGAAGAAGAAGGAGGCCGCGTAATGTCGCGGGCTCACCCCTCATCGGCGGCCTTTTTATCGGGGGCCTTTGGATCGAACGACTTGACAGGTTCGGCCAGTTCGGACGTTTGTGCATCTGCGTCCACGGGCTTCACGCCCCAGCACCGCTCGAACTCTTCGTCGGTCATTTCATACGTGTCCGGGTCCAAAGCAATGCCCCGATTGATAGCGGCTTCTTCTTCGGGCGTGTTCCTATCAAACTTCGGTCGATCTTTCATAGCGTTCGGTCTCGCGGTCATTGGTTTTGCGCAGGCTTATGATGCGCAATCCAGTTTTACGAATCGTAAACACGATAACATAAACCCGCGTTTTGATCGGCGCGAACCCTTGAATGCGCCCCTCGCCATAATTGCGACGCTCGTCAGAAACGTATCGCGCTTGCTGCCACTCAAGCGCATACACCGCATCAAAATCAACGCCGTGAAGCGTCAAGTTGCGCGCGCGTTTGGCCTCATCCCACTCAAATACCAGCATGGCCCCGGCTTTGGCCTGCGAATTATTAACGGAGGGTTAGTATGACCCAGAAACTTGTCATCATTGGCGCAGGCATGGCCGCTGGGCGCCTTGTCGAACACATGTCTGACGCGGGCGGTTGGGACATCACCTTGTTCAACGCTGAACCGCGCGGAACCTATAATCGGATCATGCTGTCCCCGGTTCTGTCAGGCGAAAAGACCTATGAAGAAATCGTCACCCATGACGCGACATTTTACGAAGAACGCGGTGTCACTTGTCGCTTTGGTGAGCGGGTCAGCGCGATTGACCGGGCTGCCAAGACGGTCACGGACAAAGACGGCAAAACCCTTGCTTACGACAAGCTGGTGATCGCCACCGGCTCGGCGCCGTTTATTATCCCGATGCCAGGCCACGATCTGGACGGTGTGATCGCGTATCGCGACCTTGAAGACACGCAAACCATGATGAATCTCGGTGAGGGCCATAGGGCGGTCGTTATCGGAGGGGGGCTCTTGGGCCTAGAGGCTGCTGCAGGCATGCACGCGCGCGGTGTTGATGTGACCGTGGTGCATCTGATGGGCCATTTGATGGAACGGCAGTTGGATGAAGCGGCAGGCTATCTGCTGCGCAAAGAACTGGTATCGCGCGGCATCAACATTCTGGTTTCCACCAATTCGCAAGAAATCGTTGGCAAGGACGGTAAAGTCACCGCGTTGCGTCTGGAAAACGGCACGGAACTGCCCTGTGATCTGCTGGTCATGGCTGTGGGCATCCGTCCCAATGTGGCGCTGGCCGCTGAAGCGGGCCTTGCGGCCGGGCGCGGTATCCATGTGGATGCACAGATGATCACGTCGGATGAAAACGTGCTGGCCATTGGTGAGTGCATCGAATTTGACGGCGCGCTCTTTGGTCTTGTCGCCCCGCTATATGACCAAGCGAAAGTCGCGGCGAAAACCATGCTGGGCGAAGTTGCGGCCTTTACGAACAAAGAGACTGCAACCAAGCTGAAAGTCACAGGCTGCGATCTGTTTTCAGCCGGTGATTTTGCCGAAGGTGACGACCGGGATGATATCATCTACCGCGATCCGGGGCGGGGCATTTACAAGCGCCTGATCCTGCAAGGCGATCAGCTGATTGGTGCGGTGATGTATGGCGATACCGCAGATGGCGGTTGGTTCCACGGGCTTATCAAAGATGGCACCGATATTTCGGATATGCGCGAAACACTGATTTTCGGCCCAGCCTATCAGGGGGGCGATACCGCGGACCCGTTGGCAGCCGTTGCAGCCTTACCGGATGACGCAGAAATCTGCGGCTGCAACGGCATTTGCAAAAGCCAGATCACCGATGCGATTAGCGCAGGCGCAACTGACCTTGGAGCGGTGCGGGATACGACCAAAGCCTCGTCCTCTTGCGGGACCTGTACGAATTTGGTCGAACAGCTGCTCGTCGTTACCCTTGGGGATGAGTACGAAGCGCCAGAGGCCCAGCCGATTTGCGGTTGCACGGACCTGACCCATGAAGATGCGCGTCGTCTGATAAAATCCCAAGAGCTGCAATCACAACAAGCGGTTTGGCAAGAGCTAGGGTGGAAAACCAAAAACGGTTGTCACGTTTGCCGCCCCGCGATCAATTACTATCTGCTCGCCGATTGGCCGGTGGAATACCAAGACGATCCGCAGTCGCGTTTTGTCAACGAACGCAAGCACGCCAATATCCAAAAAGACGGTACCTTTTCGGTAGTGCCGCGCATGTGGGGCGGGATCACCAATTCCACGGAATTGCGCGCCATTGCGGATGCGGCGGATAAATACAACGTGCAAACGGTCAAAGTCACGGGCGGGCAGCGCATTGATTTGCTGGGTGTGAAATCCGAAGACCTGCCCAGCATGTGGGCTGATCTGGGCGAAGCGGGGCTGGTTTCGGGGCATGCTTACGCCAAGGGCTTGCGCACGGTGAAAACCTGCGTTGGCACGGATCACTGTCGTTTTGGCACGCAAGACAGCACCGGGCTTGGCATCCGTTTGGAAAAGAAGCTTTGGGGCTCTTGGACACCGCATAAGGTGAAAATGGGTGTGTCAGGGTGTCCGCGCAATTGTGCCGAGGCCACTTGCAAAGACGTGGGCATCATCTGCGTTGATAGTGGCTTTGAAATCGGCGTTGGTGGCGCGGCAGGCATGGACTTGCGCGAAATTCAGCGGCTGACAAAGGTTGAAACCGAAGACGAAGCGATGGAGGCGATTATCGCTTTCGTGCAGCTTTACCGGGAAAACGCCAAATACCTTGATCGGCCCTATAAGTGGATCGCCAAGGTTGGCTTGGACTGGGTGATTGAGCGCATCGAGGATGACACTGAACGCGCGCGTCTGGTGGCTGCGTTTGAGCTGTCTCAATCCATCTATCAAAAAGACCCTTGGGCCGAACGCGCCAAAGACGAAGAAGCCGCCAAATTCCGCCCGCTTGCGGATCTAACCCTGGAGGCCGCAGAATGAGCTGGATCGACATCGGCGCACTGTCCGACATCCCCCTGCGGGGCGCGCGCACCATCAAAACCAAACGCGGCTGCGTCGCGATTTTCCGCACGGATGACGAAGAAGTCTTTGCCACCGCCAACACCTGCCCCCATTTGGGCGGCCCTTTGGTGGAAGGCATCGTGCATGATCGCAAAGTGACCTGCCCCTTGCACAACTGGGTGTTCGACCTTGAAACCGGGGCGACCGTGGGCGGGGACGATGGCCAAATCGAAACCTATAAAGCCCGCGTCGAAAACGGGCGCGTTTTGATCGAAGCCGAACTCGCTACGCGCGACGCCGCCTGATGGTTAGCACCGCGCCCATCAAATCGACTTGCCCCTACTGTGGGGTGGGGTGTGGCGTGCTGTTAAGCCCGAACAAAGCAGGCGGGCTGGACGTTAAAGGTGATCCGGACCATCCGGCAAACTACGGGCGGCTTTGTTCCAAAGGCTTGGCGCTTGGGGAAACTGTCGACCTGGAAGGCCGCTTGTTGCACCCGCTTGTGCGCGGGGCGCAAGCAACTTGGGACACAGCACTTGATGAGGTCGCCACGCAGTTTTCAAAGACCATCGCGAAACACGGGCCCGATAGCGTGGCGTTTTATGTTTCTGGCCAACTCCTGACCGAAGATTACTACGTCGCCAATAAGCTGATGAAAGGCTTCATCGGCTCTGGCAATATCGACACGAATTCGCGGCTTTGCATGGCGTCCTCCGTGGCGGGGCATAAACGCGCCTTTGGTACAGATACGGTGCCGGGTACTTATGAGGATTTGGAACACGCTGATCTGGTGGTGCTGGTGGGCTCCAACCTCGCGTGGTGTCATCCGGTCCTGTACCAACGCCTTGCGGCCGCCCGCCAAGCGCGCGGCACCAAGGTTGTGGTGATTGATCCGCGCCGCACGGCGACCTGCGACATTGCGGATTTGCATCTTGGCATTCGTTCGGGTGGGGATGTGGCCCTGTTTAACGGGCTGTTGGTGCATCTCTTTGAAAGCGGGGCGATTGATGCGCAATACGTCACCCAGTTTACCCAAGGCTTTCAGGCCGCGTTCAAATCCGCGCAACTTGATGATCTGGGCGCCACGGGCCTAAGCCAAGCGGAGCTCGACGCTTTTTATCAGCTGTTTGCCGACACGGATCATGTGGTGACGGTGTTCAGCCAAGGGGTGAACCAGTCAAGTTCTGGCAGCGATAAGGTCAATTCGATCCTGAATTGTCACCTTGCTACGGGTCGCATCGGGCGTCAGGGCATGGGACCGTTTTCAGCGACGGGCCAGCCAAATGCCATGGGTGGGCGCGAGGTTGGTGGCCTTGCCAATATGCTCGCCGCTCATCTTGATATCGAAAATGAGGCGCACCGCGAAAGCGTGGCAAATTTCTGGGACGCGCCAAACATCACGCAAACGCCGGGCCTAAAAGCGGTCGATATGTTTGACGCGGTGGCTAGCGGTCAGATCAAGGCGCTGTGGATTGCCTGTACCAACCCGGCCGTGTCCCTTCCCAATGCCGAAGCTGTGCGGGGCGCGATTGAGGCTTGCGAATTTACCGTCGTAAGCGA
>CAZBBZ010000038.1:0-12936 GCA_964489925.1 uncultured Rhodobacterales bacterium | reverse complement strand
TCTGCGGTTGATCCCGCAAACCCGCAAACAACGTCTTGGCCGCCCGGCGTTAAGCGACGCACCTTGCGCGCCCCGCCTTTAATGACCGTTTGCCCCAAGGATACTTGCCCGTCCCCGGCAATCACAACTTGGCCACCCTTTTTAACGCCCACAATCGTGGTGCCATGCCAGCCCGGAAAATCTGTCTGTTCGCTCATGCTTGCCTGCTGATTTGCTTTTCAGAGGCTTATATATGGGCGCGCGGGTCGGAATGGAAGTTGTTGGCCTTGCTTGGCCTTTTCATGACTGCTTGGGGGAGCTTGGGTTCGATGAACTTAGCGGCTCGTTTTTGGTCACTAGTCGTTTCATTCCCGCAAAGGAGGACAAGACTATGTCGGCACCCAGCTCAAGAAGGCGATTTTGGTGCGTGTCTTTTATCTCGCGCAGATGTTTGCCACCGGAAAAGCCGACACAGGGCATGCCAGCGGCCTTGGCCGCGCGCACCCCATGGGGAGAGTCTTCAATCACGACACAAGCGGATGGCTCGACCCCCATTTGCTGGGCGGCGTATTCGAACAGGTCCGGGGCGGGTTTGCCCCGCGCGACTTGCTGTGCGCTAAACACATGGGCGAAACGATCCAAACGCCCCATAGCTTCCAATGCGATTTTGATCCGTATGAGCGTTCCGCTGGAAGCGATGCAATACTGTTGGTCGGTCGCATCAAAGCAATCGATCATATCAAAAACATGGGGTATTGGCTTTAAGTCCGCTTTGAAGCGGCTAAACAGCTCTTTTTCCCAAACTTGTGTAAAGGTCGCGGCGTTACCTATCCCGTGACCTATCCCGTGGGTTTTGATATGGGCTATGACTGTTTCAATGGATGTCCCCAAGAATTTTTCTCGCGTTTCGTGAAGCGACATGTCCAAACCAAACGTGGCTAAGGCGGTTCGAAGGGTTGCAAGCGAGATCACTTCGCTGTCTGCGATGACACCGTCAAAGTCGAAGATCACCAAATCAGCCCTTTGGATGATCTGCGCAAAGGCAAAGGTCTGATCCGGTTCAGATGTGGGTTCGTTGATCATGAGGGTTCTAAAAGGACCGATCTGCTAGGCCGTGCCGCTAAATTGATCGGCCTTCTGCATTGAATTGGTGCAAGCGTCTGTCTGGAATGCGCAGGCTAACCTGCTGGCCGACTTGCGTTTCATCTTCGCCATTCACGCGCGCCACGATTTCTTGGCCGCCAGCGGTGACGAGATAAAGCAGGCTTTCCCCGCCCAACTGCTCTTTCACCTTCACGGTGGCATCCGTGTTGCCCTGACCAAGGTCGAGCACGTCAAAATGTTCAGGACGGCAGCCGATGAAGGCGGCATCTGAGCGTAGGTTCAGATCATGGATCCCATCGCTGGGGGCAAACACATTCATCGCGGGCGAGCCGATAAATTCCGCAACGAATCGCGAGTTCGGCTTGTGATAGAGATCCATCGGGGTGCCGACTTGTTCAACGCGACCTTCGTTCAGGACCACGATTTTGTCGGCCATGGTCATGGCTTCGACCTGATCGTGGGTGACGTAAATCATCGTTGCGGCAAGCTGTTTGTGCAGGCCTTCAAGCTCTACCCGCATTTGAACGCGCAGCTTGGCATCAAGGTTCGACAAGGGTTCATCAAAGAGAAAGACCTTGGGGTTTTTAACAATCGCTCGACCAATCGCGACGCGCTGACGCTGTCCGCCGGAAAGCTGGCCGGGCTTGCGATCGAGATAATCTTCGAGCTGTAAAACACGCGCGGCCTCGGTGATCCGCTCTTGGCGCATTTCGGGCGTGAAGCCGTTGACTTTCATGCCAAAATCCATGTTTTCGCGCACGGACATATGCGGATAAAGCGCGTAGGATTGGAACACCATGGCCAGATCGCGGTCGACTGGTTCCGCCTGTGTCACGTCGCGGCCGTCGATTTCGATCCGGCCTGAATTCGCGCCTTCTAGCCCTGCTAGAGTGCGCAACAAAGTTGACTTGCCGCAGCCTGAGGGACCGACAAAGACGACGAACTCTCTGTCGGCAATATCGAGGTTCACATCGAACAACGCTTGGGTGTTGCCGTAGAACTTATTCAGCCCCTCGATTTTGATACGCGCCATGTCCACCTCCCATAGATTTCATCTCGCACTAAAGATGCTTTTGTAACCATTAGGAAGCAAATGTATTGACTTTCAAGCCAAAAGGTTACTTTTGTATTGGTATGGATGCAAAAGTTTTGCGCCGTAACTCGGATTTGGGAGGATAAGCAAATGAAAAAATTAACAACCTTACTTGGAACCGCGGCTGTTGCCTGCACATTGGCAACCGGTGCGATGGCAGATGGTCATGGATGGAGCCTTGCAGAGGCGGCAAAACCCTATGCGGGCACGACCGTGGATGTCGTTTTCCTACTGCGCCCCGGTTATGAAGCGATTGAGGCGATGTTGCCGGCCTTTGAAGAAGAAACAGGCATCAAGATCAATATCATTAAGCACCCTTATGAGAACGCGCTTGGCGAACAGGTTCGTGACTTTGTGGCCGGTGGCGACCTTGATATTGGTCTGATCGACCTTGTGTGGATGGGCAATTTTGCAGAAAATGAATGGGTTCTGCCGCTTGCGGATGTGCAGGCGAAATTCCCTGACATTGTTGATCCAGCACTTGATATCGATGACTTCTTCCCGCTGGTGCTAAATGCCTTTGGCGGTTGGAATGACACGATTTATGGTCTGCCGTTTGATAACTATTCAGGCCTTATGTTCTATAACAAGTGCATGTTGAATGACGCTGGTTTCGACGGCCCACCTGCGACATGGGAAGAGCTGAAAGACGTTTATGGACCCGCGTTGACCAAAGACGGCAAATACGCCTTTGCGTTGCAGTCCAAGCGGAACGAAACGCAGTCTGCGGATAGCTTTGCGCGGGTGATTTGGCCCTTTGGTGGGTCTTTCTTGGATGAGAACTTCAAGTCGAACCTGAACAGCGCAGAAAGCCAAGCTGGTCTGAAGTTCCGTCAGGATCTTATGCAATATATGCCTGACGGTATTGTGGCCTATGATCACGCCGAAGTTGTGAACGGCTTTGCACAAGGCGACGTTGCGATGATCACAGAATGGTCGGCGTTCTATTCGTCGGTTGTATCTGCGGATACGTCGAAAGTTGCCGATTGTGTAGAAATTGCGCCAGAGCCGATGGGCCCTGCGGGTCGCAAGCCAGCTTTGGGTGGCTTCTCGATGGCGGTTGCAGCTCAGGCAGATGATGCAGAACAAGCGGCGTCTTATCTGTTCATCCAATGGGCAACGTCGGCGGCCAATGCGCGCGAGTACCTAGAGCGTGGCGGTGTGCCTGCGCGGATGTCGGTTTATCAGCAGGATGGTTTGGAAGACTTCAAGTTCGTTCCAGCCTTGGTTGAAAGCTGGCAGGACGGTGTTCCAGAGTTCCGCCCTCGGTTCGCGGAATGGCCTGAGATCACAGAGATCGTGCAAGAGTGGGGCACCAAGATGATGCTTGGTGACGTGACCACCGAAGAAGGCGCGGCAGAGATCGGCACACGTATGGAAGCTGTGCTTGAAGCTGCTGGCTATTATTCGGGCGACAAGCCCTTCGCGCAATAACAGCCACGTAAGTTAAGACTGCCGGGGGCGACGCAAGAGCGCCCTTGGCACCCCAAGTCGGGGTTCAGGGGAGGATTACCATGCGCGGCCAAGTTTCCCGCAAGACTATTTTTGCCTTCATTGGGCCTGCCGTTATCGGCCTTGCCCTTGTTGGGATTGCACCGCTGCTTTACGCGGTTTGGACCTCTCTACATTTCTTCAATTTGACCAAGTTGAAACGCATTGAGTTCATTGGGATGGAAAATTACTGGACCGTCCTTACGGACGAAGTGTTCTGGCAAGCCATGGGGCGGACGTTCTTTTTGCTTGGCACTGCTTTGCCTTTGCAAATCATCCTTGGCTTGATCATCGCTCTTGTGTTGCACCAGCCGGGACTGACCTTAATCAAAACGCTTGCGCGCTTGTCCTTGGTTTTACCAATGGCAACGACCTATGCGGTTGTCGGTCTTTTGGGACAAGTGATGTTCAATCAGAAATTTGGCGTTGTGAACCAGTTGATGGGCGGTGCGAATATCAACTGGATTGGTGATCCCACGAACGCTTTTGCAATGATCATTTTCTGGGATGTCTGGCAGTGGACGCCCTTTGTTGCGCTCGTCCTGCTAGCTGGGCTGACCATGGTTCCCGGTGAAGTCGAGGAAGCCGCACGGCTAGAAACAAAATCCAAGTGGACCATTTTGCGCCATGTGCAGTTGCCATTTTTACTGCCGGGTCTTGTGGCGGTGCTGATCCTGCGCACCGCTGACACGCTGAAGCTGTTTGACATGGTCTTTACGTTAACCCGTGGCGGGCCGGGTGCGTCGACCGAGTTTATCTCGCTGATGATCCAGCGGGTGGGTTTTCGCGGGTTTGATCAAGGATTGGCTTCGGCCCAAGCAATCATTTTGCTGATCATCACCATCGTTCTTGCGCAGATTTATATCCGCGTCTTTTATAAGGAGGTGTGAGCCATGACGACGACACGCTCCTTTTGGTCGCAACTTGCGTTGCTTATGGTGATTATCACCATCTGCGTTTTTCCGTTTTACTGGATGGTCACCACCTCCCTAAAAACCCAGATTGTCGCGCTTGAAGCCCCTCCGGTTTGGGTGTTTGAGCCGACGCTGAACAATTATCGCGAGGCGTTGTTTGAAGATGGGGTTTTGCGCACATTGATCAATTCATTGGTGATAGCGGTATCGACCACGCTTTTGGCGCTTTGCCTTGGGGTCCCGGCGGCGTTTGCACTGGCCCGGTTCGAGTTTCGCGGCAAAAAGGATCTGTGGTTTTGGTTCATCACCAACCGCATGGTCAGTCCGATCGTGCTGGCGCTGCCGTTCTTTTTGATCGCGCGGAACCTCGGAATTTTGGACAAGCATATCACGCTGATCCTGATCTATCTGACGTTCAATTTGCCCATCGTGATCTGGATCGTGACGGATCAGTTCCGTGGTATTCCCTACGATCTGGACGAGGCCGCCAAGCTGGAAGGGGCTTCGCAATTTACCATTATGCGCAAAATCTGCCTGCCGCTGGCGATGCCCGGTGTGGCGGTTTCCGCGATTTTCGCCTTCATCTTTTCTTGGAACGAATTGATGTTTGGGCTGATCCTGACCCGGACCGAGGCAAAAACCGCACCCGCGATGGCGGTGTCCTTTATGGAGGGGTATAATCTGCCCTACGGTAAGATCATGGCCACCTCGACGCTGATCGTGATCCCGGTTTTGATCTTTGCACTGATCGCGTCAAAGCAATTAGTGCGCGGTTTGACTATGGGGGCGGTTAAGTGATCCTTGGTTGCCCTGTTCTTTCGCTTCACACATCGCTACTGCGTGCCTGCTGAAAGGATTTGTCATGTCACGCTATATCAAAACGGAACAGATCAACGCCGAAGAACAGCTCTTGGTGCGGCTGGCTTGGGCTTGTGAGATCGAGGGCATGACCCAAGCGGATGCGGCGGAGCGCTTTGGCATCACGCGCTTGCGGGTCAACAAAGGGCTGAGCGAGGCACGTCGTCGAGGTATTTTGCGGGTCAGTGTGGATTCAATCTTTGCCGCCGCCGCCCAGCTTGAATGGCAATTGGACGAAAAATTCGGGCTGACGCGCAGCATCGTTGTGCCGTCGCCTGAAAAAAACGATTCGGTCACACCATTGGTTGCCGCGGGCCTTGGGGCTCATCTGGACGATTTGCTGCGAGATAAGAAGATTTCGCGGTTTGGCATGTCTTGGGGCAATACGCTTAATCTAGCCACGCGGCATATGCAGCCGCTCGACAGGCCAGAGTTGGAAATCGTGTCGATCATGGGCGGCGTGTCGCGCGGCTCGGACGTCAACGGTTACGAGATCACCACCCGTTTGGCTGACCTGTGCAATGCCCAGCACAGCCTGTTTCCCGCACCGCTTTATGCGGGCAGCCGGGAAAGTCAGGCCCTGTTCATGGAACAGGACGTGATTGAGGAAATGCTGGAAAAGATCCGCTCTTGCGAGGCGATTGCACTGGCAACAAGCGATCTGAAAAGCTCGCTTCTCGTCCGTGACGCTTTGCCAAACGGGGTGAAGCCGGCGGAGTTGATGGCTTTGGGCGGTGTGGGCGATATTACCGGGCATATTTTGAACGCTGAGGGTGGCCTGATTGACCACCCGCTCAATGGCCAAGTGATCGGACTGACGCTCGATGAAATGGCCGAGATCGACAATGTCATTCTGGCTGCAGGCGGTGCCCATAAAGTGCCGGTGATCCGCGCGGCGCTACGGCGTCGGTTTGTCGATACTTTGGTGACAGATGAAAACACAGCGCGGGCTTTGATCGACGGGGCATAAGCGCAGGGGAGGTAACGATGGCACAAGCACTGGTTCTGGAAGAAGCGCGAAAGCTTAGCTTGCGCGACATAGACCTGCCGCAAGCGCTCGGTGCGGGCGATGTGCGTATCGCGGTTGATACGGTAGGGGTTTGTGGCAGCGATGTGCATTACTACACCCACGGCAAGATCGGTCCTTTCGTTGTCAAAGAACCCATGGTGCTGGGGCATGAAGCAGCGGGCGTTGTGGCTGAGGTTGGCGCGCGCGTTTCGCATCTTAAAGTGGGCGACAGGGTTTGTATGGAGCCGGGCATTCCCAATATGGCCTCAAAAGCGTCGAAGCTGGGGGTCTATAATGTCGACCCGGATGTGCAGTTTTGGGCGACGCCCCCGGTGCATGGTTGCCTGACGCCTACGGTCGTGCATCCCGCCGCCTTTACCTATCCGATCCCCGATCACATCAGCTTTGCCGAAGGCGCGATGGTGGAGCCGTTTGCCATCGGGATGCAAGCTGCCGCCAAAGCCAAGATCAAACCCGGCGATGTGGGGTTTGTCACGGGGGCCGGGCCGATTGGCATCATGGTCGCCCTTGCCGCTTTAGCGGGG
Source organism: uncultured Rhodobacterales bacterium (assembly GCA_964489925.1). Classification (GTDB taxonomy): domain Bacteria; phylum Pseudomonadota; class Alphaproteobacteria; order Rhodobacterales; family Rhodobacteraceae; genus CAYLLD01. Next base: position 5,943 of record CAZBBZ010000038.1, on the reverse strand, counting down.
GGCTGTGCCAAGGTTTTTATCGCTGATCTGGTCGCGGAAAAACTGGCTGTTGCCGCAGGTTATGACAATATCGAGCCGGTGCTGATCCCCCGCGATGACCCGCGCCAAACTTTGCGCGATGCAACAGAAGGATGGGGGGCGGATGTGGTTTTTGAATGCGCTGGGGCAGAGGCGTCTATCCAGACCGCGCTTGAGGCGGTGGCCCCTGCGGGTTGCGTTGTTTGGGTTGGCATGCCGGTTGATCCAGTGCCTGTGGATCTTGTGTTGGCGCAGTCCAAGGAAATCCGGATGGAGACCGTGTTTCGTTACGCCAATATGTACGACCGCGCGATTGCGCTGCTTGGCTCTGGCAAGGTGGACCTAAAGCCGCTGATTTCGGAAACTTTTGCTTTCGCCGACAGCATCAAAGCCTTTGATCGGGCGGTTGAAGCGCGCCCAAGGGACGTGAAAATCCAGATCAAGCTGGCATGAGCCGCGCCGATCACATTCTGGATGAGTTGCGCCCCGGTCTGACGGATGCGGTGCTGGCGCAGATCCCTGATTTGGTCACTAAGCTTGCAGGGGCAAAGCGCATCCTTTGCACCGGCGTCGGGCGCGAAGGGTTGATGATGAAGGCGCTGGCCATGCGGCTTTATCATCTGGGCTGCGATGCGCATGTGGTTGGCGATATGAGCGCGCCGCCAGTGGGGGCTGGTGATCTGTTGTTTGTGAGTGCGGGTCCGGGGTCTTTTTCCACCGTGGCCGCGATTGTGGGCGTTGCACAAGAGGCGAGCGCCGAAGTGGTTTGCATCACTGCCGAGCCGGAGGGCGCTGTGCCAAGCGCGGCTGATCTGGTGGTGCATTTGCCCGCGCAAACCATGGCCAGCGACCGTCAAGCGACGTCGATCCTGCCCATGGGTTCGCTCTATGAGGCGTTGATGTTTCTGTTTTTTGAGTTGGTCGTGTTGGATTTGCGCGAACATCTATGCGTGGCACCAGAGGCCATGCGCGACCGTCACACCAATCTGGAGTAACCAATGGCTTGGGAAACCCGTTTCAATCTGCAAGGCAAAACAGCACTCGTAACGGGTGCATCTTCTGGCATCGGCACCGCAATTGCTGAAGTTTTCGCAGATGCCGGAGCCGATATTGCGGGTCATGGGCGGGACAAAGCGCGGCTGGCGGCGCTTGGTGCGACGGTGAAAGCCGCTGGCCGCCGCTTTGCTGGGATCACCGGTGATTTGGCGGATGCCGGGGATACGCAAAAGGTGGCGGAGGCCGCGCTAGAGGCTATGGGGCATATCGATATCCTCGTGAACTCGGCGGGCATCGCGCTGACGGGTCCGGTTGTCGATTATGACCTTGCCGATTGGCAGCGCACGCTGGCCGTAAACCTGACCGCGCCGTTCATTTTATCCAAGGCGCTTTTGCCCGGTATGATTGCGCGGCGCGCTGGCAAGATTATCAATATCTCGTCGCAAACCGGGGTCATCGCGCTGGAAGATCACGCGGCTTATGCGACCTCAAAGGGCGGGTTGAACGCTCTGACCAAATCCCTGATGACCGAGGCTGCGCCGCATAACGTGCAGGTCAATGCCATTTGTCCAACGGTGGTTTTGACCGAGATGGGCAAAGAACTATGGTCTGCGCCTCAGCGACGGGATCCGATGATCGCAAAGACACCGTTGGGTCGATTTGGCGAGCCTGTTGAGATTGCGGATATGGCGCTTTACCTCGCCTCGCCTGCCTCTGATCTGGTGAACGGGGCGGTGATGATGATCGAAGGGGGGTATGCGAGCGTATGAAAGGTTTTGGCGTTCATACCAGCATGTGGACCATGTCGTGGGACGCGGAAGGGGCTGCGCGGGCGATTGCGGCGGCGAAGGCCTCGGGCATGGATTTCATTGAAATCGCTCTGCTTGATCCAGCTTCAACGGACGCGCGCTTGGGGCGGCGTTTGTTGGAAGAGGCAGAGCTGCCAGCGGTCTGTTCGCTTGGATTGCCAGAGGCGGTTTGGGCCTCAAAGAACCCGGACGGAGCGGTGGAGTTTCTGATCCTTGCGATTGAGAAAGCCGCGGGACTAGGGGCGACGGCGCTGACAGGTGTCACCTATGGCGGCATTGGCGAGCGCAGTGGCTTGCCACCGACAGAAGCGGAGCTGAGCAACGTCGCGCGCGCCTTAGAGCAAACGGCGAAGCGGGCAAAACAGGCGGGTCTGGCCTTTGGGATCGAGCCCGTCAATCGCTATGAGACCCATCTGATCAACACCGCCGCCCAAGGGGTCGCGATGATCGAACGGATTGGGGCCGAGAACATGTTCCTGCATCTCGACACCTATCATATGAACATCGAGGAAAAGGGCGCCGCCAACGGTATTCTGCACGGGCGGGACCATCTGCGCTACATCCATTTGTCAGAGTCAGATCGCGGCACGCCGGGGGCTGGCACTTGCGACTGGGACGAGATTTTTGCCACGCTAGCGGCGATTAACTTCAAGGGCGGGCTGGCGATGGAGAGTTTCATCAATATGCCCCCCGAGATCGCCTATGGCCTGTCGGTTTGGCGGCCTGTGGCGGAAAGTGCTGAACAAGTGGTCGGAGAGGGTCTGCCGTTTTTACGTGGCAAGGCAAAGCAATACGGATTGATTTAGAAAGGACCGGGCATGAGCGATTTATCGGGGAAGGTTGTGGCCATTACGGGGGCAGCCTCTGGCATCGGGCTCGCTTGTGCGCGCGCGTGCATTGCGGCAGGTGCACGGGTTGCTTTGGTGGATCGGGACGAGGCGGCGCTGAGTGCGGTTTGTGCTGATCTGGGCCGTGACGCCCTGCCGATTGCCACGGATTTGATGGATAAGGCGAGCGTTGCGCAGATGCTGCCGTCGATCCTTGGTCAAGCTGGGCGGCTGGATGCGTTTCATGCCAATGCGGGCGCTTATGTGGGTGGTGATGTGCTGGAGGCAGATCCAGACCACTGGGACCAAGTGCTTAACCTGAACGTCAACGCGGCGTTTCGCTCGGTTCATGCGGTGCTGCCGCATCTGGCCAATCAAGGGTCCGGAGATGTGATCCTGACCAGCTCTGTCGCGGGGGTGATCCCTGTGGTTTGGGAGCCGATTTATACGGCCTCAAAACATGCGGTGCAGGCGTTTACCCATAGCGTGCGGCGGCAAATGTCGCCCCATGGGGTGCGGGTAGGTGCAATCTTGCCCGGTCCGGTGGTCACGGCGCTTTTGGACGACTGGCCCAAGGCGAAAATGGAACAAGCGCTAGCGGAAGGCAGTTTGATGCAGCCCAAGGAAGTCGCGGATTGCATCGTCTTTATGTTGACCCGCCCGGCGAATGTCACGATCCGCGATCTGGTTCTTTTGCCCAATGCGGTGGATCTATGAGTGCATTTATCGGCATTGATGTTGGGACCGGCAGCGCGCGGGCTGGCGTGTTTGATGCAGACGGCGTGTTGTTGGCCAGCCATGCTCAAGACATTCAGATGTGGCGCGACGGGGATATGGCGGAGCAGTCCTCGGATGACATCTGGCAGGCGGTTTGTGCTTGCGTAAAAGCCGCTGTGAGCAAGGCAGATATTGCGCCGGATGGCATCGCGGGTATCGGGTTTGACGCGGCCTGTTCGATGGTTGTTTTGGACCATGAAATGCGCCCGCTTAGCATGAGCGAGACGGGCGCGGCCGAGCGCAATGTGATCGTCTGGATGGACCACCGCGCCAAGAGCCAAGCGGAACGGATTAACGCCCAAGGCCATGGGGTGCTAGATTATGTCGGTGGGCGGATTTCGCCTGAAATGCAGACGCCAAAGCTGCTTTGGATCAAGGAAAACTTGACCGAGCGGTTTGATCAAGCGGGTCAGTTTTTTGATCTGCCCGATTTCTTGACTTGGGCTGCCACGGGCTCTTTGACCCGCTCTGCCTGTACGGTCACTTGCAAATGGACTTATTTGGCCCATGAAAACCGCTGGGACGATAGCTATTTTCGCCAAATCGGTTTGGGCGAGTTGGCCGGTGAAGGCTACACGCGGATCGGTCAAAACATTGCCGCACCTGGTACGGCTTTGGCGGAGGGTTTGACAGAGGCGGCAGCCGCGCAAATGGGTTTGCCGTTAGGCATTCCGGTTGGCGCAGGTTTGATTGATGCCCATGCAGGTGGGGTTGGCACGGTTGGTGCAAAAACTGCGGCGGATCAAGGCGCGGGGCCGGAGGCGCTTATGGCCTATGTGTTTGGCACGTCAGCTTGCACAATGGCCAGCTCGACAGAACCGCATAGTGTGCCGGGTATTTGGGGACCCTACCATTCGGCTATGGTGCCGGGGCTGTGGTTGTCTGAAGGGGGGCAATCCGCGGCGGGCGAGGCGATTGCGCATCTGATCGCCACGCATCCGGCCCATAAGCAAGCGGAGGCATTTGCCAAGAGCGCGGGAGCGTCACTGCAAGATTTCCTGTTGGCGGAAGTCACCAAACGCGCGCCTGATATCTCGGCAGCATTGGCGCTTGCCGGGCAACGGCTGATTGTGCCGGATTTTCTGGGCAATAGAGCGCCTTTTGCAAACCCTGATGCCAAGGCGGTGATTTCGGGTCTAACCCAGCGGAGCGACCTTGATGATCTGATCTGCACCTATGTCGCTGGTGTCTATGGTATCGGCTATGGCTTGCGCCAAATCATGCAGGCGCAGGCACGCCACGGTGTAACGCCGCAATCCATCGTGATCAGCGGGGGGGCGGCGCGCAGTGATGCTATGAAACAGATGCTCGCCGATGCCAGCGGATTTCCGATTTTGTCGACGATCAGCGAAGAACCGGTGCTGTTGGGCGCGGCGATGCTTGGGGCGGTCAGCTCGGGACAATTTGCTAAGCTGACCGAAGCAATGGCGCGCATGTCCTCGATCCAAGACCGCTTTTTGCCCGCCGAAGGTCGGCATGCAAAACAGCACGCCGCGCGGTTTCGAGCTTTTGAGCGTCTGCAAATGGCGGATCATGAGTTGCTGGCAGATCTAAAGCGGCTTGAGCAGTAAAAGCGCCAAAATCGCTTGGGGTTGCCACAACCAGAACAGAGGTTTGGGATGTTGATACAGGTGCCCGCGCTGCACCGTCGGTTTTCGAACTTTCTGTCTGGGCGTGCATCTTATAAGATGCGCAAATGCACGAAGATACAGACAGCCTGATCGCTTGCCCGCAGTGCGATGCGTTGTTTCAAGAGCCCCAGATTGCTCTTGGGGCCACTGCGCGCTGCACGCGGTGCGGGACCGTTTTGATGGCCCCACGCGAGGGGGCTTATGCGCAGATCATTGCGCTGGCGCTTACGAACGTCATTCTCATCGCTGCGGCATTGTTTTTCCCATTTCTGGCCATTAGCGCCTCGGGCATCGGGCAATCCATGTCGCTGCTTGACGCGGCGCTGGCCTTTGCCACTGGCGGCATGTGGCCGTTCGCGATTGCTACGGCGGCGCTTATCTTTGCGATACCACTTATGCGGCTTGGGGCGATTATTTACACGGTGATCCCGCTCTTGTTTGGCAATCCGCCGTTCAAACACGCCAAAGCATCGCTGCGCCTTGCGATTTGGCTAGAACCTTGGGCGATGGCAGAGATTTTCGTGCTGGGGGCCTGTGTCGCGCTCATCAAGGTGGCGGATTTGGCGACGATCACCTTTGGGGTTGGGTTTTGGGCTTTGGCGGCGCTGGTTCTGATTACCGTGCTGCAAGACAATTTCATGTCGCGCCACATGCTTTGGAAAACCCTTCACGGGGCTGACACCCATGCATGATGACAGGTTGCAAACGGCGCGGGCGGCGGGTCTTTACGGGTGCCAAACCTGTGGCCGGGTTTTGCAACAGCCATCCCCCAGTTGCCCGCGTTGCGGGGCGCGGGTGCAAGGGCGGGATCGGCTAGCGATGCAGCGGGCCATGGCTTGGCTTGTGGCAGGGGTATTCTACTGGGCGTACAAGTATTGACCTCGG
>CAZBBZ010000037.1:0-12948 GCA_964489925.1 uncultured Rhodobacterales bacterium | reverse complement strand
GCGATTATTAACCTACTTGCCAGCCCTTACATTGAAATGGCGCGGCTAAAGGGCGTGTCGCCTGCGCGCATTATCATGGTGCATGCCCTGCCCAATGCGCTGGCGCCGATCATCAATGTGGTCGCGCTCAACCTTGCCTATCTGATTACTGGTGTGGTCGTGGTCGAGGTCGTCTTTGTTTATCCCGGCATCGGGCAGCTGTTTGTGGACAGCGTCAAAATCCGAGACCTGCCGGTGGTGCAGGCCTGCTGCTTGGTCTTTGCGAGTGCTTATATTTTGCTGAATTTGGCGGCTGATATCGCCTCGATCCTGTCCAACCCCCGTCTGAGGCATCCAAAATGAGCCGCGCCAGTTTCCTATCGCTTTTGGCGTTTGTAGCCGCGCTTGCCCTGCTGGTGCTTTGGATTTTTGGCCTTGGCGGTTTGATCGCCACAGCCAAGTTCTGTTTCTGGGCGGGGCTGGTTATCATCGCTTGCGCGATTGTCGCTTGGGTGTTTCGCGAGTTGGGGCGGCGTTTGCTGCCCGAATTTGCCGGAGCCAAGCTATTTCGCCAAATGCCGCTAACCGCGTCTTTTGGCATCCTCGTGATCCTGACTTATGTGATCGTGGCCTCTTTCGCGCCCTTCATCGCGCCTTATGGCGAGGCGCAGATTTTTGATAATTTCAACGTGCTACCCGGTGGTGATCCGGCGCTTGGCGGGCATCCCGATCACCTACTTGGCACAGATCAAATCGGGCGGGATATCCTAACCCGTCTGATTTACGGCGCACGCAACACGGTTGGTATTGCCTTTGCGACCACCTGTTTGGCGTTTCTGATCGGCACGACGCTGGGGTTTTTGGCCGCTGTTTTGGGCGGCTGGCTTGACCAGATCATCAGCCGCGCGGTGGATGCACTTATGGCGATCCCACAGTTGATTTTTGCGCTGCTGTTGATGACCATCGCCAGTGCTTGGGCCAGTGGTATGGATGATTTCAACTTTATCATCTTCACGCTCGACCCGCTGACGGTGTTTATGATCTTGATCATTGCCGTTCTGGACAGCACTCGGGTGTTTCGACTGGCCCGCGCGGTTGGTCTGAACATCGTGGTGATGGATTATATCGAGGCGGCCAAGCTGCGCGGCGAGAGCCTGAGCTACCTGATTTTCCGCGAAATCCTGCCCAATGCGACAGCGCCCTTGCTAGCGGAGTTCGGTCTGCGGTTCTGTTTTGTATTCCTGACCATCGCCTCGCTATCCTTCCTTGGCATCGGTATTCAACCGCCCTTGGCGGATTGGGGGTCCATGGTGCGCGATTTGAGCCAGTTCATTAACTTTGCGGCCTTTGACATGCTGGCAGCCGCCCTGCCCTTGATGGCGGCAGGCGCGATTGCGCTTCTGACCGTGGGCGTCAACTTTGTGGTCGACTGGATGCTGCACAAAACGAGCGGGCTAAAAGAATGAGCAATCCCTTGCTAAAAGTGCGCGGCCTGAAAATCGAAGGACGCGCGGACGAGACTTGGATGCCGATTGTGAACGGCATTGATATGGACCTGAACAAGGGCGAGGTGCTGGGCCTGATCGGTGAGAGCGGTGCGGGCAAGTCGACGATTGGTCTGGCCGCGATGGGATTCACGCGGGATGGCTGCCGGATTTCGGGTGGTTCGATTGAATTTGATGGCATTGATCTGGTGAACGCCCCGGCGTCCGTGCGGCGCGGGCTTTTGGGCCAGCGCATTGCCTATGTCGCGCAATCGGCGGCGGCCAGTTTCAACCCCGCCCACAAGCTGATTGACCAGCACACGGAAGCGCCGATTCAGCATGGGGTTTCGGGCAAAGCGGAAAGCCAAGAGGACGGGATCGAGTTGTACCGTCGCCTGCGCCTTCCCAACCCGGACCAGATCGGCTTTCGCTATCCCCATCAGGTGTCCGGTGGGCAATTACAGCGCGCAATGACCGCAATGGCGATGTCGTGTCGCCCGGATTTGATTATTTTTGACGAGCCGACCACGGCGCTCGATGTGACCACCCAGATCGAGGTCTTGGCGAGCATTCGTGACATTGTGGAACAGTTCGACACGGCCGCGATTTACATCACCCATGATCTCGCGGTGGTGGCGCAGATGGCGGATCGTATCAAGGTGCTGCTGAAAGGCGATGAGGTTGAAGAAGCCGATACGCGCACGATGCTGGCCAACCCGCGCGAGGAATATACCAAGTCGCTTTGGGCGGTGCGCTCTTTTGAGCGGCCTCAGCAAGCGCCAGCGCCTGCGGATGAAACCCCGGTGGTCAGCGTGCGCAATGTGACCGCGGCTTACGGGAAAATTCCGGTGCTGCGCGACATCAGTTTTGACATTCACAAGGGCCGCACGGTGGCGGTTGTTGGGGAAAGTGGCTCGGGCAAATCGACGGCGGCGCGGGTGATTACCGGGCTACTGCCCCCCTTGAAGGGCAGCGTTCAGTTTAACGGGCAGGATTTGCCCGCAAGTTACAAACAGCGCAGCAAGGAACAGCTGCGCACGGCGCAGATGATTTACCAGATGGCCGATACCGCCCTGAACCCGCGCCAAAGGATCAAGGATATCATCGGGCGTCCTGTAGAGTTTTACACCGGACGCAAAGGCGCGGATCGTCGTCGCCGGGTGGATGAGCTGCTAGAACAGATCGAACTGCCCACAGATTTCGCTGAGCGTTTACCAAGCGAGTTATCTGGCGGGCAAAAGCAACGCATCGGCATTGCGCGCGCGCTGGCGGCAGAGCCGGAGTTCATCATATGCGACGAGGTGACAAGCGCGCTGGATCAACTGGTGGCGGAAGGTATTCTGAAACTGCTGGCCCGGCTGCAAGATGATCTGGGGCTGGCTTATATGTTCATCACCCATGATCTGGCCACGGTGCGCGCGATTGCCGATGAGGTGGTTGTGATGAAGGATGGTCAGGTCGTTGAGGCCGGGCCAAAGGATGAGATGTTCCGCCCCCCGCACCACCCGTACACGGATTTACTGCTTAGTTCGGTGCCAGAAATGGACCCGGATTGGCTGACCAATCTGCTTGCCGAGCGGGGCGTTGAAAATGTGGGCGATGCCGCCCTTTCCAAGATGTGATGGCCTAATTGCTAGAAGCTCAACGGCGCATCGGGTTAGACTTTCGTTAACTACCGAAAAGATTCGGTAATTTGTTTACCAACTGGGAGACTAAAATGACTTTTGAAATGGACAGACGCGGACTGCTGAAAGCGGGCGCTGCTGCTGGTGTATTGGCGGCAACGGGCGTGCCAGCTGTAGCGGCTCCAAAGAGCGGCGGCACGTTGCGCCTTGGGCTTGCGGGCGGAAACACCTCAGACAGCTGGGACGGTCGCACCCATTCTGACAGCTATATGATCATCACGGCCCACGGTTGTGTGTTTGATTGCTTGACCGAAGTTGCAGCCGATGGCTCGCTGATTGGTGAGTTGGCAACCGATTGGGAAGCCAGCGCGGATGCGAAAACTTGGACGTTTAACCTGCGTCAAGGTGTGACCTTCCACAACGGCAAACCGTTTGGTGCAGATGATGTGATTGCCAGCTTGCAAATGCACACGGCTGAGGACAGCAAATCAGCAGCCAAGCCAATCGTTGCCGCCATCACAGAGATGAAAAAGATGGGCGACCATCAGGTTGTCTTTACGCTTGCAAATGGCAACGCGGACTTCCCGTTCTTGATGTCGGACTATCACATCTTGATGTACCCAGCGGACGATATTGAGGGCGCGATTGCCAATGGTATCGGAACTGGCGGCTATAAGGTCGACAGCTTTGATCCGGGCGTGCGGACCACGATGTCCAAGTACGAGAACCACTACAAAGACAACGCTTGTTTCTTTGACAGTGTGGAAGTGATCGGCATCAATGACGCATCCGCGCGGATGAATGCGCTGATGACAGGTCAAGTGGACGCGGTGAACCGGGTTGATTTCAAGACCGAAGCGCTGCTGAAGCGTAACCCGATGATCAACATTTTTGAGGTGACGGGCAACCAGCACTTCACCTTCCCAATGCTGACCAACCAAGAACCCTTTGGCGATGTGAATGTGCGCAAAGCGCTGAAGCATGCGATCAACCGGGAAGAAATGGTTGCGAAGATTTTGCAAGGTCACGGTGCGGTTGGAAACGATCACCCGATCGGACCTGCGAACCAGTATTATGCAGCGGATCTAGAGCAGAATTCCTATGATCCGGACAAAGCGAAGTTCTACATGAAAGAGGCGGGTCTCAGCAATTTGTCCGTAGATCTTTCGGCAGCGGATGCGGCCTTCCCTGGTGCGGTTGATGCGTCTTTGTTGTTCCAAGCCTCAGCTGCTGGTGCAGGCATCGACATCAATGTGGTGCGCGAAGCAGATGATGGGTACTGGTCCAACGTTTGGCTGAAAAAAGCATGGTGTGCATGTTACTGGTCTGGTCGCGCGACCGAAGATTGGATGTTCTCGACCGCTTATGAAAGCGGCGTGCCTTGGAACGATAGCGGCTGGGAAAACGAGCGCTTCCAGTCCTTGTTGCTTGAAGCACGCGGTACGCTGGACACCACCAAGCGCGGCGAAATGTATCACGAGATGCAGTCGATTTGTTCAACAGAGGGCGGCACGATTGTTCCGATGTATGCGAACTATGTTGATGCACATTCAACCAAGCTGGCGAACTCTGGCACCATCGGTAACCTGTGGCAGTTGGACAGCTCGCGCATGATCGAGCGTTGGTGGTTCGCGTAAATTTACGCATCACCTTATGAATAATAAAACGCCCGCATCTTGCGGGCGTTTTTGTTTTGGGGCTTTGCGCTGTTACTCTGCCGGGTAAGCGGTCGGGTCTGTTGATCGCGACCGATCCTCACCGCGCCACCAAGCGCTGATGTTTTCACCCAGCATCAACATGGCAGGTGTCAGCACGAGGGTCAGCACTGTGGCCACCACCAACCCACCTGCAATCGCGCTTGATAGCTCTGTCCACCACTGGGTCGAGGGCGCTCCAAAGACGATTTCGCGGGTGAAGAAGTTGATGTTCATCCCCAAGACCATCGGCATCAGTCCAAGGGCGGTCGTCATCGAGGTCAGCACAACCGGACGCAGACGTTGCGCGCCTGTGCGCAAGGCGGCTTCCAACGGTTCGGCACCTTTGCGTTTCAGGTCGTTATAGGTGTCGATCAGAACGATGTTGTTATTCACCACGATCCCCGCAAGCGCGATAATCCCGATGCCACCCATGACGATGCCAAAGGGACGACCCGTGACCAACAAGCCCAACAGCACGCCTGCGATGGAAAAGACAATCGCCGACATCACCACAAAGGCTTGGTAAAAGCTGTTGAACTGGGTCAGCAGGATCACGAACATCATGCCGATGGCAGCCGCAAAAGCGGTCGCGAGAAAGGCCATTGTTTCAGCTTGGTCTTCGGCTTCCCCACCAAATTTCCACTCGATCCCATCGGGCAAATCAGCGGCTTCTAAAGCTTCGCGCAAAGCGGTGATTTGATCGTTGGGCAGCAAACCCGGTTTCACATCCGCATCCAGATTAACGACCCGCTTTTGATCAACCCGTTTGATGATGCCCGAGCGCGGGCTTGGTTCAAAGGTCACAAAATTGCTGATCGGCACAAGCCCCGCATCCGTGGGCACGCGCAAGGACTGCAAATCCTCAAACGTGCGATCACCCGATGGGAAGCGCACGCGGATATCTAGCGGGCCATCCGCATCATCCGGGCGGTAATCGGCAATGGTGATGCCTTGGGTCAACAGCTGTACCGCTTGGCCCAAAAGGGCCACATCCGCGCCAAAGCGCGCCGCTTCAGAGCGGTCGACTTCGATACGCCATTCAACACCGGGCAGCGGGCGCGTATCGGTTACATCTGTAAAGCCGCCGATCTTGGCCATTTCCGCAAGCACTTGGTCCACGGCTGCATGTTGCGCGGCTGGAGAGTCCCCGATGATTTCAAGCGCGATTGGCTTGCCCTCTGCAGGGCCACCTTCGGCGATGGCAACCTGCACTTCAATGCCCGCAATATCGGACATGCGTTCGCGAATTTCTTCGTTGATCTCGTCAGCCTTGCGGCGGGTATCCCATTCGGTGAACTCAAGCTGGATGATACCAATGACTTCTTCATCATCTTCGCGGCTGGCGGTGGTCCGTGCATAGACGTTTTCCAGCTCGTCAAAGGTCAGCAACCGCTTTTCAACTTTGCGCACCAATTCGTCGCGCTCATAAACTGAAAAGTTATCTCGCGCCCGCACCTGCACTTGGGCAAATTCGGGTTCAACGCTGGGGAAGAACTCCACACCAACGCCGAACTTTCCGTAAAGCGTAAAGGCCGACAGCAGCAAGGCGAGCGCGATGAGCAAGGTGGCAAGCGGGCGCAGGATCGCCCATTTCAGTACCCATACATAAGCCCCGGCCAAACCGCGCATCTCACGCGGGTCACCATATTCCGCGGCATATAGTTGACGCTTGGCGCGCGCAGACTGCGGGGTTCTTTTGCCGATGATCCCGCCCAAAACGGGGATGAAAATCAGCGCCATCGCAAGGCTGGCTGCGAGGGTCAGAATAACGGTGATGGGAAGGAATTTCATAAACTCGCCCACAACGCCTTCCCAGAACAAGAGCGGGAAAAACACCGACAGGGTGGTGAGAGTGGAAGCGATGATAGGCCAAGCCATGCGTTTGGCAGCATAGGCATAAGCCACGCGCGGGCTGTCACCAGCCACAAGGCGGCGGTCGGCCAATTCCGTGGTCACAATCGCCCCATCAACCAACATGCCCACCACAAGGATCAGCGAGAACAACACCACAAGGTTCATCGTAAAGCCCAAGAACCAGATCGCGGCGACCCCGGTGAGGAAAGCGCCGGGAATGGCAAGCCCCACCAAAAGACCAGAGCGCAGGCCAAGCGCGAAAACGACGACCACCATGACCAAAATTACGGCAGCGATGACGTTCGCTTCTAGGTCGGTCAGCATGTCATCAATGGCTTTGCTTTCGTCCTGCATCGTGTCCACGCGGATGCTCGCGGGCCATTCCGCTTGGTTTTGTTCGATGACCTCCATCACCTCGTCAACGGTTTGGATGATGTTTGCCCCAACGCGTTTCTTGATTTCCAGCGCCAGTGCGGGCTGGCCGTTGATGCGGGCAAAGCCCGATGGGTCTTCGAACGTGCGCCGGATTGTGGCCACATCAGCAAAGGTCACAACCGTATTGCCGCGCACTTTGACGGGCATTTCCAGAACGTCGGATAAATCCTCGATCAGACCCGGCACTTTCAGCACCAGACGCCCGGCGCTGCTTTCAATAGCGCCCGCTGCGATCAGTTGGTTGTTGTTGGAAATCTGCGTGATGAGTTCTGCGAAAGACAGGTTGTAGGTTTCAAACACAGTGGGTTCGATCAGAATTTCGACCTGTTCTTCACGGTCGCCGCCTATGTCGACTTCTAGCACACCGGGCAGATTTTCGATGTCATCCACCAAATCGTCAGAGATTTGGTTCAGCGTGCGCTCTGGCACAGGACCAGACAGAATAACCGTTAGGATCGGAAAGAGCGCTGTGTTGACCTCGTTCACCGACGGATCAGAGGCGTCATTGGGCAGTTCGGGTTTTGCACGGTCCACGGCTTCGCGCACTTTATCAAGCGCTTCATCCGCATCAAAACCGGGATCAAATTCCAACGTAACCGAGGCATAGCCTTCTTGGGCCGAGCCGGTCATTTTCTTAACGCCGGTGATCGACCCCATTTCGGTTTCAAGTGGTTCTACCAACAAGCGTTCTGAGTCTTGCGGCGAGATGCCATCAAGGGTCGTAATGACATAGACCACCGGGATCGGGATTTCCGGTGCGCTTTCTTTTGGGACCGACTGATAAGCGACAATACCGACTGCTAGGATCAGTACAAAGAACAGGGCAACGACGCGGATGCGCGAAAAGGCGGCGTCGATGATCGCGTTCATGATGCGTCTCCGGCGAGTTCGGCTTCGGGACGCGCGTCGACTTTTTCGCCATCAGTGACAAAGCCTTGGCCGATGGTGATGATTTCAACGGTTTCAGGCAATCCGCTGATCCACAGACCGTCGGCTTGCGCCCGTTCAATCTCGATAGGGTGGAATGTAACCATCCCGTCGTCAGCGACGGCCTTAATGCCAAGCGTGCCATCAGTGCCAAGCGACAGGATCGCAGGGGAAATGAAATGCGCGACCGCGGTGCCAGTTGGCACGCGCACTTGCGCGCTTAGACCCGCAGGTATCGCGTTTTCCGGGTTTGGCACTTCGATTTCCGCGCGGAACGTGCGGGTCTGAGCGTCTGCATTGCTGCCGATAAAGACCACTTCGCCGAACACTTCGGTCCCGGTGATGAATGCGACTTGCGCCTTTTGACCGATGGAAACCGAACCCAGCGCGCGTTGCGGGACCTGCACCACAACCGTTAAGGGCGACGTATCAAGGATGCGCCCCACGTCTGTGCCTGCGGCCACAAATTCACCTTCAGCAATATCAAGCGCGTCCAAGCGGCCCCCAAAGGGCGCTTTCAGGATGGTATCGCTTAAGTCATCTTCGGCTTGCGTCAGCGCGGTTTGAGCCGACACAAGTGCGGCGCGGGCAGAACTCACCCGGTCCGCTGTCGCAGCGCCACGGGCGCGTAAAGCTTCGGCATTGTCAAACTCGCGCTGTGCGACGCGCAAATCTTCGGTGGCGCGCTCAACCTCAGCGGTGTTTTGGGCCGTATCAAAACGCGCGATAATCTGATTAGTTTCCAGCGTATCGCCTTTTTGGACGAACACTTCAGCAATTTCGCCTGACACTTCAGCGCGGATTACGCTTTCCCGATCTGGAACCGCTTGACCTTCGGCGACGAAAACCTGCGTGATTTCTTCGGCCGTGGACGTCGTTGTTGCCACTTTAACAAGCGCAACGGCGGCTTCTTGTTGTGGCGCATCTTCGGCCTCGTCATCGCCCAACATGCCACTGCCCATCCAAGCAACAATCGCCAAGACGAGCAAAAACGCGATAAGCACAGACAACCAAGACCCGCGATCGCCTTCAAAATCGACGCGTTGGGGGTCGGGCTCTTCTAACGGCAATGAGGCTTGCGCTAACGCATCCATATTTGTGGTTTCGCTAACTGGTTTGTGCCGCTTTAACATCCGTAATTCCCTCAGTGCGGGGTCCAATATGGACGCATTCCGCGAAAGTCTTATTTAACAATAGGCCAATAGGCTTGAGTCTCTATCCCCAAGGGGGAGCTATGCCTGCGCCGCGCAAGCTTCAAGTCCCAAACCAACAATTGGGTCGAAACCAACTCGCTTTGTGATCAATTATTTCTACTTTAACGTGAATTATTTCATTCGTCAGAGGGATGATTAACCCCATCGACCCAGCCAATTTCACCCAAGTCACGAATACTTAGCCCGTCAATATTGGCAAGATTGACCCCATATTCATTGGGGTTAGATCGGCGCTGATGGTGGGTGTATATGCCGCACGTTTTGCAAAAGAAGTGCTGCGCCGTGTGCGTATTGAAACTGTAAACCGACAGGTTTTCAGCGCCCTTTGTAACCGTCAGATCCCCCATCGCCACCGTGCCAGCTACGGCCCCACGGCGCATACAGAACGAACAATCGCATCGGCGGGCGCCGGAAAGCCCGTCTTTGAGATAAAATTCAAGCTCTACGGCGCCGCAGTGACAACTTGCGCGGCGCGGCTTGTCATCACGCACGTTCATTTGCGGCGTTTCACCACCGGGATATTGCTGATTTTATCAGGGATCGGTGCCTCTGGGTGTGGGGGATGATATTCATTCGTGCGCCAAAAATTTTGCCCGCCCTTAGATAGCCAAAGCGGAAGCGCAAATAAGATACCAGCGATAAAGCCACCCGCATGCGCCCAATAGGCGACGCCGCCCCCGGTTGCCGCGGTCATGGAGCCATTAAAGACCTGAAGACCAAACCAAATTGCCAGAACGATCCATGCCGGGATCGTGAACACGCGGAAAAAGACGATGAATATGAGCAAAATATCGACTTTGGCTTTCGGATATAGCAACAGATAGCCACCCATCACCCCCGCAATCGCACCCGAAGCACCGACCACAGGCACAACGCTGTCCAGATCAGAGGCCACATGCACCGCATCAGCGGCGATTCCGCATGCCAAATAGTAAATCAAAAACGGCACATGGCCGAATTCATCTTCGAGGTTATCGCCGAATATCCATAAAAACAGCATGTTTCCGGCCAGATGCATCCAGCCGCCGTGCAAAAACATCGATGTAAACAGCGTGTGTGTGTCTTGACCCGCGACAACTTCGGCAGGGACCATCGCCCAATTATCGAGAAACGACGCAAACTGCGCATTTTGCCCGACAATCCCAAAGTAACTGAGGAAAACGAGGATGTTCACCGCCATTAAGGCATAGGTAACATAGGGCGTACGGCCCGAGGGATTATGATCTCTGATAGGAAACAAAAGGAACCACCGTGCTTTACGTCGCACGGTGGCCTTTTATGCACAAACCGTCAAGAATTGAATTTGTGTTAAATTAACGGCAGGCGTTAGTAGATGCGACGTCTGGCAACGAGGGTAATTCACCGCCGCCGACGAGTTGGCCGCACTTCCGCACGAACACTTCTTCTGTCATATCGGTACCCTCGGTCGGAACGCCCGTATCTTGGGTTTCCATCACGGTGACACCCAAAAGCACCAAAGACCCGGTCAAGGCAATCACCTCGATTGGAACTCCGCCCGAACGGTCATTTAAGAACCGGCTTAGGACACTCTTGATATCTTTAAGATCAATTTTTCTACACATCGCCTTACACTTTCACACGTCGATCACTACACACTCGACAAGGATGTTTATGGCGGCAGATTTAGACAGAAAAAGGGCAAATAATAAGCAAAATTGCATTTTTTTACATGACGTGCACGTAAGGTTGGTTTTTGACAAAAGTGAATGAAAACAGTGATATAGGCGAAATTTCGCCTAATAGTTGAGTAAAATCAGAGCTCTTTTGTTGCATTTTCGTGCAGAAATGCGCGCTCTTTTAGCCAAGGATTTACAGAAACTGCATGTCTTAACACCGCTTTTGCCTTTTCGGATTCACCCCGTTCTATCAAAATAAGGGCGAGTCCGGCCAAAGCGCCGAAATGATCTGGTTCAAGGCTCAAGGTGCGTTCGATATCTGCAACGGAGCCTTCTAAGTCTCGTTGCAGATATCTAGCAAAGGCCCGTTGGTTCCAGCCTTCCGGGAAATCGGGGCAATATTCAGTCAAATCCTCAAGGATCGCTTCTGAGCGTTCGAAATGGCTTTGACGTAAAGCGGCCATACCGCGATCCAGCAAAGTTTGGGATTTCTGATCTGGGGCTTGGGTCCACAACTGCCAGATCGCATTGGCAGCGGCGGTACCCGTCTGTTCATCCGGCGACTTGCGCAATGCTTCAAACAACTGAGCGCGCTCGTCCGTGCGATCGGGCAAGGGCGGGCAGGACTGGCCGAAACTCGGTCCGGCCCCAAACCCAAGAGCGGCGATGACAACCGCCGCCCTGATAGGTGTCAGCAGTCGCTTAACTGCGCGGGATTCGATAATTGCCGTTGCCGCGGCGCTTCTTTTCCCAGTTATCTGGATCACCATAAGCTTTGTTCCAAGGAATGTTTGAAACCTCGCATGTTGCCGGGATCCGGCGCAAGTCATCTCCGAACTTGGCTTTGGTAAAGTGATCGAAGCCTTGGAAGAATTTCTGACCATTTATCCAAATTTGCAGATCGCCCATCAGTTTCGGAAAGATCGCTGCGTTTTTATGGCCCTTGCTGGCCGATACACCACAAAGGGCTGTCATGCCGTCCACTGGTGTGACCGAAAGGATGTATTCATATTTGTCTTGCGCGCTGCGCGTCCATCCACCGGACCCAAATACCCAAGGCTTACCAATCAGGTCGACGGTAACTTCACCGGTTTTGGCACGTTTGCCGCCTTCGATTGTATCTGTACAGCCAAGAAGTAAAAGTGCCGCCAAACCCAAGGTGCCGTGTTTAAGTGTAATTTTCATATTTAGTCCCCAAAATTATAATGTGTGCGGTCCGCAATATCATGGACCACCGTTCCAACATGAGAATGATAAGCGGCAAAAGGCGCTGGCGGCCAGAAAAATCAAACCGCGACTTTTTAAGTGTTGCGCGGCGAGAACGTTGTCCCCGCGCTGCGCGCGTAGAATTTTACGTCGCGCCAGAAAACCGCTGTTGCAGCGCCTCGCGGTCTTCATCTGGGATTTTGGCAAACATCACATCTGGTACTGTAAAGCCGTGACCTGCGGGCAATTCAGACAGATAGTCATTTAGATCGCTTGGCCATGTCGCATCCGTCGCGTTCATTGCGGTTTTGATCGTCGCGGCGGCATCAGGGATAAAGGGTTCAGACAGCACCCCGTAAAGCCGGATCAGGTTAAGCGCGAACCGCACGACCGCGCCCGCGCGTTCTTGGTCGGTTTTGAACACGGCCCAAGGTTCGGCGGCTTGCAGGTATTCATTGCCCGCCACCCAAATAGCACGTAGCTCTGATGTGGCTTTGCGCAGTTCGATGGCTTCCATCGCCACTTGATAGGCCGCAAGGCGCTTTTCAATTTCGGCAATGACCGCATGTTCGGCAGGGCCATAGTCGCCACCCGCGGGGACTTCTTCACCAAACTTTGAACGACAGAACTTAGTAACGCGGCTAACGAAGTTGCCCAGCACATCGGCCAAGTCTTTGTTCACACCGTTTTGGAAGCTTTCCCAAGTGAAATCACTATCGTTGCTTTCGGGCGCATTTGAAAGCAGCCACCAGCGCCAGTAATCGCTTGGCAGGATGTCGAGGGCTTGGTTCATAAAGACGCCGCGCCCTTGGGAGGTCGAGAACTTGCCGCCATCATAGAGCAGCCAGTTAAAGCCCTTAATGTAGTCGACCAGTTTCCAAGGCTCGTTT
>CAZBBZ010000036.1:11421-13042 GCA_964489925.1 uncultured Rhodobacterales bacterium | reverse complement strand
AAAATTTGCGACATTAAGTTTTAGCAAAGTGATCAATAGAACTTTAGGCTCAAGAAGCGAAGCGACCAAAACCGATCAGGTTTTGCTCGTATGCTTTTGCGCTCTAGGAAACTGCCTAGACTAGATCTTCGAAGGTCAGGAAAACCATCGCTGTGCGCAACTCGCCGTCAGTGCCCAAAGCAGTGTAGGTGAATTCTTCAAAGCCCAGATTACCAGGCAGCAGATCGTCGAAAGCACCATTGTTGTTGTAAGTTAGGAACTGCTCGTTGGACGAGATATTCACGGTGCCGAAGATGTCCGTGCCGTCGCCATCGGGATCAAGATCAACGCTTACAATACGATTGATGGCAGTATCGTTGAACAGCACTTCCAAAAGACGCGATTGCGCAGCTGTTGGCAGATCGAAATAGTCATCGAGGGTGGTCGACATGGTGAGACCATTGATGGTTACGTTTGCGTTTGCAGAAGTCGTTGTGCCATCTTCGCCGCGCACAATATAGCGGAAACTCTCTGCCGATGAATTGCCGCTGGCCAGCAAGTCAAAAATATCGTCCGGCGTGAACAGCACAGACTGGCCGTCGCTAGAAATTTGCACAGAACTGAACACATCGTCATCGCCGTCGTTGTCATTATCGAGATCGATGTCGATGATGCGGTCGATGTTGTCGTCATTGCCGAGCACGTTGAGCGTATAAGTGTTGCTTGATCCAGCAGTGATTGTGAAACCGTCGCTGCGTGCAACAGGAGGCTCTGGTTCGGGTTCGGGTTCACTATCCATCAACAGCAAATCTGTTATGCCCCACTTCCAATTTTCGTTTTTAGCTTGCTCAAACCTAACGAGGTTTGTACCTGCGACTTGCTCCGCTGCGGCGATGTCGAGGCTGTAGTCCGCAAGACCGTTATTTAGGCCCATATCCAGGAACCCTTGCGAAACACCATTCAAAAATAGTTCGACCTCATTAGAAAGATCGATGTCGTAGCCCTTAAAGTTGAGCGTCACATCAGCGCCGGTAAAATCGAACGCTGCAGTGATCTTGCCATCTGTATCGGTCGTACCACTAAATTTATTGCCATACGCGTCAGCTTCCAACACATCTTTGGTCAGAAATATGTCTGCGACCGATGCCGGCTTTAGCAATAGATCGGTCACACCCCACTTCCAGTTGGGGTTCGTTGCCTGTTGGAACGCAACTGTGTTGGTGCCTGACACTTGATCCGTTGCAGAAATGGCCAAATTGTAGTTGTCTAAACCATTGTTCACGCCGGACAAAACAAAGCCCTGACTGACTCCGTTCAGGAGAATTTCCATCTCATTGGAAGAATCGATGTCATAACCTTTGAAATCGAGCACCATGTCCGCGCCAGTATTTTCGAATGTTGCCGTTATGATACCGTCTGCGTCAGTTGCACCATTGAATTTGTTGCCATACTCGCCATCCTCCAAAACACCTTGAGCCAATGAAATGTCCGCGACCGTATCTTCAGTCAGAACCAGATCAGTGACGCCCCATTTCCAGTTCACATTTCCAGCTTGTTGAAAGGTGACCGAGTTGGTGCCGGTAAGTTGATTAGACGCTGCTATAACTTGAAAATAGTCAGCCAGACCATTGTTGACACCTGC
>CAZBBZ010000036.1:0-11321 GCA_964489925.1 uncultured Rhodobacterales bacterium | reverse complement strand
ATTTGTGCCAGAAATCTGGTCAGCCGCTGAAATGGCCATGCTATACGGTGCCAGTTCGTTGTTGATACCAGCATCAATGAAGCCCTGCGAGACCCCATTGAGCAACACCTCAATCTCGTCGTTGTCATCGACGTCATACCCTTTGAAGTACAAAACCAGATCGGTGATTGTACCTTCAAAGCTGGCCTCGACAATACCATCTAAATCAGTGGAGCCATTGAATTTGTTGCCATAGGTTCCGCTTTCAAGAACATCTTGGGTGAGTGCGACATCGTTCGAGGCTCCCAAACTGAATGAACTAAACACAACGGGCGAGGGCTCACCTATTGTTCCGATATTGGTCGTTCCATCGGAAAACTGGAATGACTCAATATTCGAAATACTGTCTGAACTTTGACTACTTGCAATAACTCGTACTTCGGTTCCTCTGTCATATTCAACACCGAGAACCACATATCCACCGACAACGCGGGAACTTTCAGCACGCTCCCCAAATTTGTCCTCCGGAACAGTCGCTAGTTCTTCATTGCTCAATCGAAAAATTTCATGCGACATATCTCACCCCTTCAATATATTTTGGTACCTGAAACTAAACTCAGAAATCAGTCTCTAAAATAAGTATAGTCTCATCGTTTCATCAACTGTAAATGCATGCAAGATCAATGCTGTTTTACTTTCGAAACTCAAAGCGCTTGCTCACTTGGATCCAGCTAATTTAGGTTGGCTCTGTTCAGATATTGCAGTGCTACCCCTCCAGTTCCTGCACAATCCAAAGCCACATCGAAGGATCACATCGGCTTACGCGAAAACGAGAGAAGATATTCGGTAAGTTCAAGTCGTCACGACAGGCCCAAAGAATTAATGGTCAAAATATTCAGCGCGTGATTTTCGATTTACCATCACACCCAAGCAATCGGTTTGATCGCATAGCTGATGTATAGCGGGTGCTTTGGATGCCCATCTTTACTTAGACCGAGATGGTGAGCTGATACGTTGGCTGCATCCAACATGGCTTTGACCTCAGCGCCCCGGTTTCGGTGCGCGCCGTGGGTGCCCCAGGCGCAGATCACCAGATCGGCCCAGTCGCAAGCCGCCATAATCGCAGCCTCGTTGTCATCGCCAATAGGCGATTTGGCGGCCCGCATATCTTTTGGATCAGTGGCGCGCCAAGCGAAAATGTTACAGACGCGAAACGCACCATACCCATAGTCACGCGCGCGGCGCTCACAGCGTTCAACTGTCGGATCGTTCTTCATTTCATCCGCTGTTGAGGGGTTAAGCATGATAAACAACGCGCGCTTTTTGGTGCTGTCCCAAACGCGGGTCAGCGCATAGCGATACCGCTCGCAATCAGAAAAGCTTGCAACGCTGTGCGCGTGTTCATCTTGATGGGTTTTTTCGATCACGTTTTATCGGTGACAAAAACACGGCTCGGTGCGATGCGCCCAGCGGCATAGGTGCCAATTGCCACGGCGTTGCCATCAAGGGAGGCCCAACATTCGTCGCCAAACTCAAGCTCGGTGTGGGCGATTTCAACGGCATTGCCAGAGCGCAAGCGCCCGGCAGCTTCGGGTTTGATTTTTTGTTCAGGCAGGCTGTCGAGACCTGTTTCTAGCGGCATCAAGAATTGATCCAGTTCAGTATTTGCCGGACCACTGTTTTCGATCAGCGCAAAATCGATCGCATCTTCAACTTCGAAAGGACCAGACCAAATACGACGCAATGCAGTGACGTGACCAAAGCAACCGAGCGCTTCGCCCAAGTCGCGGGCGATTGAGCGGACATAGCCCCCTTTGCCGCAGACCATTTCTAGTTCCGCGTGGTCAGCATCAAGCATCCTAACCAGCGTCAGGCTTTCAACCCAAAGCGGGCGCGCGGCAATTTCAACGTCTTCACCATCGCGGGCCAAAGCATAGGCGCGTTCGCCATTGATTTTAACAGCCGAAAATTTTGGCGGCACCTGCATGATATCGCCTTGAAAGGCGGGAAGCTGGGCGTTGATATCGTCTGCGCTCGGGCGTGTTGGGTCGGTCTTAATCACCTCGCCTTCGGCGTCATCCGTATTGGTCGCTGCACCAAATTGAACCGTGAAACGGTAGCATTTCAGATCATCAGTCACATAGGGAATGGTTTTTGTGGCTTCGCCGAACGCAAGCGCCAGCACACCGCTCGCTGCCGGATCAAGCGTGCCTGCATGTCCAGCTTTCGCCGCGCCCAGCGCCCATTTTGCCTTGTTCACGACCGCTGTCGACGTCCAACCAAGCGGTTTATCGACAACCAACCAACCGTCTATCGGACGCCCTTTGCGTTTTCTCGCCATGCTTGTCTGCTACGCCCCATATCGTGCCGCTAAATCAGAGCCGAGGGGGAGATGATCCCGCACCCCAGCCAATAGAGAGGCGTTCATAAAGGGCGATATCCTCGGCGTAAAGCGTCTCGACCCGGTCGATGATCCAAGTTGAGGTGATTGCATCCGGGCTAATCGGCTTATCGCTTTCGTTGCGATATTTGGTGAGGTCGAATGCGGCGTCGAGCCCGCGGATTTTTCCGGCGGCAAGCGCGATTAGCTGAGGCTGCAATTGGTCGAGCTGCACGCCGTGAAAACCAAAGTCGGCGGCTTGTTCTGCCCGCACATACTGAGGACGCCAATGCGCATTTTGATCCTCGGGCTTTTCATCATTGAAGCGCGATTCCAAAAACCCCAGCAAGCGGCAACAATTATCATGGTGTTCTTCCGCCGTTAGATCGCGCTCAACCCGAAACCGCCGGTTGCGCGCCAGAGCTTCGCCGATCCATCCGAAACTATTGTCGGATTTACCCCAGACTTTATCGAAATATAGCGAATAGAAGCGTTCTAATGGGTGGCGTAGCACCATAAAGTTTATGCCGTCCGCAAGTTCGCGTGCGGATTTTTGGCCCTGTAGAAGTACGCCATGTTTGTTGATTGCCTGCGGGTTTTGATACGGACGACCGTGATCAAGCGTGTAAAACAGGTTGCGTACAAATGAACAGCCGCCTTTGGCCGTGACGATTGCGTTGGCGTTGTGGCGGTGTGAACCTAGCACATGAATTTTTGGGCTGTTGTCCAAAATCAGCGTCGGGGCGCCGCGCTCTTTCTTTTTGGCCCATTGCCGCGAGACCCGCGCATGTTGTTCCGTATCATCTGGATAAAGTTGAGCGACGCGCGCGCGTAACGCATCGGTCGCAACCGCTAATTTATCGACCGGATAGTGGGTCTTGTTCCGATTGCGCACGGTTTCCATACGCTGGGCAAGATCGGGGATCATATCGGCAAAATGCATCGGCATTTGCCAATTCAGACCTTCAAGTGTGAAGAACCCCAAACGATAACTCGACAACGTCGATACGCGGGCCATTTGGCGGCGCCAATGGGGGTTCACGGGCAGGTCGGTTTCGTGGGCCAGATTTTTTTCAAGCCAGTCCAAAAGCGTCAAACAATTTGCCTCGTGGCGCTTGGCATCTAGGTTGCGACGCAGATCAAGCCCAGCTTCGAGTGCAATTTCTTCGCGTAGTTCGGGAAAGTTCTGCGGGCCTTCCCCGTAGATCTTGTCGAAATACATCGACAGAAACCGCTCTACCGGGTCGCGCAATACCGTGAAGACGAACCGGGAGCGACGGATCATCCAACGCGGCGTTTCATGTGCGCGCAACAAATCCTGAGGATAGTCGTGTATCCGCTTTGGGTCGGGATGCAGCTGGTCGTGGTCGATCTGATAAAGCAGGTTCTTTAGAAACGTCGACCCGCATTTTGTAATTGATAGATAATAGAACGGATATTTGTGGCTGGTAAAAAACTTATGGGTCTTGTCCTCGTTGCGAATATCATCCGGTTCGGGCTGCGCTGTGGCAGCGACTTGAACATCGCGCGCGGTTTTTTGGGTCACACCAAGCATTGGCAATTTTGTCCTCAAGAGCTTAGTCCGAGTCCGGTTCATCCGTATACCCGGCGGTATCACGCCTGACAGCATCGCTTTCCAAAAGGGCGCGGGTAGCGTCCATTTGGTCAAAGCTGGTGTCGGCGATAAACCTAAGCTCAGGTGAATACTTCAAAGTTATAGATTTGGTTACAATGTGGCGAATTTCTTTGCGATTTCGCTGTAATGCTTTCAAAACCACATCAACATCGCCCCCGCCAAGGGGCAAAATAAACACATCCGCGCGGCGTAGGTCGGGGGTGCACTGCACTTCGGCAACGGTCACTGACACGTTAACAAGGTCTTCATCGTAGATTTCGCTTCGCGCGAGTGCGTCTGAAACGGCGCGGCGAATAACCTCTGCCACGCGCAACTGACGTTGCGACGGCCCACCGCCCCCATTTGAATTATGTCCCTTGGCCACGCATGCCTCTTTCTAAAAACCTAGTTGTTGATCGGTGGTCTTTACCCTTTGCTCGTGATCAAGATAAAGCAATCATCAGCGAAAATCTGCAAAAAAGGCCGGAGTAATGGGCAATTTGACTACTGTAATTGTTGCGGGCGCTTCTGGGCGCATGGGGCAAATGCTGATTAAGGCCGTTGACGAATGTGCGGATGCGACGCTGGTCGGTGTCACCGAACGACCCGGGCACGACTGGATTGGCAAAGATTTGGGCGCGTGTTTAGGCGGGGCGGAAACCGGCGTTTTGGTATCTGATGATGCAGCCACGGTGATGGCTGGTGCTAATGTGATGTTGGACTTCACCTCGCCTGCCGCAACTTTGGCCCATGTAAAGGCCGCTGGTGTCACGGGCTGTGCAATGGTGATCGGCACAACTGGGTTTTCCGATGGGGAACTGGAAGAAATCGCTGGCATGGCAAGCGACTGCGTTATCGTGCGTGCAGGCAATATGAGCCTTGGCGTTAATCTACTGACCGCGCTCACCCGCAAAGTGGCAGCAGCACTGGACACGGATTACGATATCGAGGTTGTGGAAATGCATCACCACCACAAGGTTGATGCCCCTTCCGGAACAGCTCTCATGCTGGGCGAAGCCGCCGCAGAGGGTCGCGGGGTAGACTTGAACGATGTCCGTGACAGCGGGCGGGATGGCATAACAGGCGCACGCAAACAGGGCGATATCGGTTTCGTGGCCCTGCGTGGCGGTGATGTGATCGGCGAACATGATGTAATTTTCGCAGGTGCAGGAGAGCGCATTGTGCTGCGCCATATTGCCAGCGATCGAATGCTGTTTTCACGGGGCGCAATGAAAGCCGCGCTTTGGACCCGTGGCAAAGAAAACGGCGAGTATTCGATGTTGGATGTCTTGGGGCTGTAACAGATCAGAACCAAGCGATTGGAAATAAAAAGCCCGAGGTTTCCCCCGGGCTTTTAATTCGCAAGCAGTAATCATTCGTCAAAAGTCGGACGACTTATTTGGCCATCATGTTTTTGATAAAGCCAACAACTGCCAACAGAACACCACCACCGATGCCGCCGGAAGCAACTGTGCTTACCAAGCTGCCGATGTCCATGCCGCCGCTAGCTGCTGCGTCTGCAGCTTGTGCACCAGCACCACCCATCATACCCATGAGTGTTCCGCCGATGCCGCCGCCAGCGATACCAGCAACAGAGTTACCCAAGATACCCAAGTTAAGGTTCTTAAGTAGTCCGCCAGCAACGTTGCCGCCTAGAGCGCCCGAAATCAGTTGAATAATCAGTTCCATCGTTATCCCCTCTTTTGTGGTCAGAATCCCCGCATTTTTTTAAGTTGAGCGGGGTCGTTCCCAACTAAGAGTGTATCTACGCCCGGGATAACAGAATGACTATGGGAAATTCACGTATGAGCTGTCATAAATGCAACAGGTCAAGCGTTACTTACTTGGCTCTTACTAGCCGCGGTCTCGTAAAAGACGTGCTTTTTGGCGCTGCCAATCGCGCTTTTTTTCTGTTTCACGCTTGTCGGCCATCTTTTTACCTTTGGCCAAACCCAAAAGCAGTTTCACCCGGCCTTTTTCATTAAAATAGAGCTTTAGAGGCACAAGTGTCATGCCTTCACGACCGATGCCTTGCCACAGCTTGGAAACTTCACGCTTTGAGGCCAACAGCTTTCGCTTGCGGCGTTCTGCATGGCCGAACGTCTTGGCCTGTTCATACGGAGCCACATAGCTGTTGATTAACCACAGCTCGCCGTCTTCAACATCCGCGTAGCTTTCAGCGATGTTTGTATTGCCAAGACGCATGGATTTAACCTCGGAGCCTTCCAACATGACGCCAACCTCTAGGGTGTCTTCCACCGCATAATTGTGCCGTGCACGCCGGTTTTCGGCGATGAGCTTGGAGTTCGGGTCTGATTTCTTTTGAGCCATAGCAAGGGGGATGTAGTTACTCGCACGACCTGTGTCCAGCATCAGCGCGCGCAGTGACTTAGCTTTGCGCAACAGTCGGCAATTTGTCTTATCAATGCAGCCCAAGGTTGAATTTTTGTTGCAAACAAACCCGTGGTAGAAAGTATGACCATTCAAATTCCCCATTTTTTACTAATTGAAGACAATGACGCCCATGCCGAGCTGGTTCGCGAAAGCATGACTATGCATCGCTTTGCGAACAAACTTGACCATGTACCGACCGCCGAAGACGGCTTAAAATTCATTGAAACTTGGGTCGCCGAGCACGGTGATGCTGGAAAACTCATTATTTTACTTGATCTGAAATTGCCCGGAATGGATGGAATCGAGTTTCTTCGAGAAATTAAGAGCCACCCAAAATATCGCGCAATTCCGACCGTTATTCTTACGACGTCGGACAGCGATCGGGATCGCCATAACGCTTATGCCGCCTATGCAAATTCCTATCTGATTAAACCATTGGAATTCGAAAAATTCCAAGGCCTTGTGCAACAGCTTGGACTTTATTGGGGTATCGTCAACTGCCCGGTTTCTGACAGCTAGTAAGGTCACTCGAAAGGACCCAACTTGCGCGAACTCATCCTCGCATCCGCATATTTTTGTCTTGCTTTGGGTGCTATGCTGATCTCTCGCGAGACGGGAAACATAGCGACCTTTTGGCCGCCGAACGCCATTGCCGTTGCCGTATTTGCGCGCAACGACGGCGTGAATCTTGGGAGGGGAGTCTTCTTTTGCGCACTGGCCAATATCGCTGCAAATTTGGCTGTCGGCACGCAAGTGCACCTATCGTTGTGGCTGGCAGCCGCCAATATAGCTGAAATTTTAGGCTGCTTATTTTTAGCGCGGTTGGTGTTGTTGCAAGTATTTGAACACACGCAAACGCTTGGGTTTTTAGTCGGCATTTCGAGTTGGGTTTTTGGCCCGATTTTAGCGACAAGTGCTTTTGCGGCTTTTGGGGTCAACCAGTTTACAGGAGCACCCTTTGGGGAGGTTATGTTTCGGTGGTGGGCCGCTGGCGCAATAGGGATGCTCGTCTTTTTTGGGCCGGTCTATCTGTTTAAGCGCAGCTTAATCACCGGGCTATCCCTTGGGCAATGGCTAGAACTGAGCATTTTATGTGCCTTGATTGTCATTTTGAACCAGTCTTCCGCGCTGCAAAAAGATATTTTTGCGCTGGAAATACAAAGCCCCTTGTTTTTGTGGTGCGCCTTTCGATTTAACGCGCTTATTCTTTGCTTGTTCTGTGTTTTTGCGACCCTTTGGGGCCTACTCGAAATCTTGCTTTTGACGTCAGCATTTCCGAACTCAGACGCTATGGCTTCGACGTTAATCATTGAATACCAAATGGTCATGACATCGATGCTATTGATGGCCCGCATTTTATCACATTCCTTGGCAGCGCTACGAGAATCTAAAGAGCAAGCGAGCCGCAAGGCGGCGGATCTTGTGCGAACGAACGAAGATATGTCGACGCTGTTGCATGTGGTTAGCCACGATCTGAAGTCGCCGTTGATGACCATTCAAGGGTTTGCAGGGCTACTAAGGCTGCACTTGGAGAATGACCAATCTGAAAAAGCGCAACATGCGGCAGCGCGCATTCAAGACGGGGCAAGTACGTTGGCGGCACTAATTGATGATACGCTCGAACTTAGTCGCATGAAGCGCAACAAGTTTGCCAATCGTGCGCTAAAGCTTGCGGATCTTGTGCATGATATACAGCAGCTTTTGGACGCCAAAATCAAATCAAAGGGCGCAACGATAAAGCTGGAGGGCGGTACGAATTTGTTTTTTGGTGATCGTTCAAAAATCATGCGCGCCATTATGAATTTAATCGATAACGCTTTGAACTATGGATGTCCAAAGCCGGGAATGACGATCACCGTGGGCATGCATGTGGTTGATGGTTGGACCAAGTTTTACGTGCGCGATGAAGGGCCAGGCATTGAGCCAAAAGATCAGGATCGCTTGTTCGATCTATTTTTCCGAGGCGAAAAAACAGGCGAAGGCACCGGCGCTGGTCTTGCGATTGTGAAAAAATCAGCAGAACGTCACGGCGGGTCGGTTTGGGTAGATTCCCAGCCCAACCAGGGCGCGACGTTCTGGTTTGAAATCCCTCAAAAACCTTTGAAATTTGGGGTCGATTAGTGCCTAGTTAATTAGGCCCGCATGACGCATGGCGCTATCCATAAGCGCTTCGGTTTCTGGCAGTAAATTCGTTAAAGGCGAACGGACCTCGTCAGAACAAAGCCCAAGCACCTTTAGACCATATTTAGCACCTACAACGCCCGGCTCGGCAAAGATCGCGCGGTGCAGCGGCATCAACAGATCCTGCAATCTTAACGCCTCCGGATAATCGCCATTAAGGGTCGCTTTTTGAAAATCCGCGCACAGCTTTGGTGCAACATTGGCAGTAACAGAAATACAACCGACACCACCATGCGCGTTGAACCCAAGAGCGGACGCATCTTCGCCCGATAGCTGGCAAAAGTCATTGCCGCAGCTGATCCGCGTGTCTGAAACGCGTGTAATGTCGCCCGTGGCATCTTTAACGCCGATAATCCGCGGCAACTTCGCCAATTCACCCATGGTATCGGGGGTCATGTCGATCACTGAACGGCCCGGAATATTATAAATGATGATCGGCAGCTCGCAGCAGTCGTGCAGGGCTTTGTAATGGGCAAGCAGACCGCGTTGGGTTGGCTTGTTGTAATAGGGGGTCACAACCAATGCAGCATCGGCACCAGCTTCGGCTGCGAATTGAACCAAGCCAACCGATTCGATGGTGTTGTTTGATCCCGCACCAGCAATCACAGGTACGCGACCGGCTGCCGCTTCGATCGTTAGGCGCACGACTTCACGGTGTTCATCATGGCTGAGTGTCGGTGACTCACCAGTGGTTCCTACGGAAACGAGACCATGGGATCCTTGTGCAATATGCCAATCCACGAGGGTTTTGAGCGCTTTCTTGTCCACGTCGCCATTTGAAAATGGGGTGACAAGTGCTGGCATGGATCCCTTGAACATTGGTCTTACTCCTGAGTTTTCGAGGTGCGCGTTGCGCAGCCCGGCTCATAGCTTGGATTGAAAAGCCCGGCAAGCGGTGCGTTGCAACCGTTACAATAAAGCAATGATCGGCGGGCTCACGCACAGTTGTGTGGATGGCGCAGGACAAGCGAACGCAGCGCGTGCTAGAGAATGCGAAAATAATGCTAGAGCACACACCCCCAATGATCCGCGCCTGCTTGAAGTTCTTAAAAATCCTGTTGATCCCGCTTGTATTGGCGTGGGTTTTGCCTGTGTCATTCGCACAGTCCCAACAGCCGCAACAGGACGGGCAAAAGCTGGCCGAAATGCTGTCGGCAATGGACGATGATGGATGGCAAACGGCGGCTCGGATTTCGGCTAGTATCAGCGATGAAAGCGCGCGCATCTACTTTGATTGGCGGCGCTTGCGCGCGGGCAAAGGCGAGTGGCCCGAATACCCTAAGTTCGTAAAAGAGCACCGCGATTGGCCCGGTTTGCCATTGCTCCGACGGGTCGGAGAGCCGAAAATTCCCACAGGACGTCCGACGTCAGAAATTGTCGCGTTTTTTGAAAGCGGCGCGCCACAAACCGGCTATGGCGCGTTGCGTTATGTCCAAGCCCTAGAGAATTTGAACCGCAACGATGACGCGCAACGGGCGCTAAAGGCTGCGTGGCTAGAGCTGCCGATGAACCAGTCAGATCATACGGCCTTTGTTAAGCGCTACGACAAGACGCTCGCAAAGCTACATTGGCCGCGCACCGATGCAATGCTTTGGGCCGGCGAAGCGGACTCGGCAAAACGGATGCTGCCGCTTTTATCAAATGGACAACGTCGGCTCACCGAGGCGCGGATCGCGTTGCGCGCTGGGCGCAGTGGCGTCAACAAAATGATCGACGCTATTCCAAAGTCGCTGTCGGGCGACCCCGGCTTGGCCTTTGAGCGGTTCCGCTGGCGGATGCGTCGTGATCTTTATCCTCAAGCACAACAGTTAATTTTGCAACAATCAACGTCGCGTGAAAGCTTGGGCGAACCAGAGATTTGGTCAGACCGACGCCGCCGGATTGCGCGCCATAATATGCGCGACGGCAACTACAAAACCGCCTATGCACTGGCGTCAAGGCACTTCCTCAGGTCTGATGAGGCAGGATTTACAGACCTTGAATGGCTGTCTGGGTATTTGGCGTTGGTTTATCTAAAGCGCCCAGCAGATGCGGTGACACATTTTAGACGGTTGCGCCAAGCCTCTTTCACGCCGATCACCCAAGGCCGCATTTGGTACTGGTTGGGCCGCGCCCATGACGCCACCGGAAATCGCGACAAGGCGGTTGAGGCTTGGTCAGTGGCGGCAAAGTACCAAACGAGCCTTTACGGTCAGTTAGCCAAAGAAGCGGGTGGATTGCCTGCGCAGGCTGTGTTGACCGGGCAAGTGGCGCATCAGTGGAAAAACGCTCCGTTTTTGAATTCGACAGTGTTTCGCACGGGCCTCATGATGCATTACGCTGACCAGCGCTATTCTGGCGGTCGGTTTTTTGCGCATCTCGCCGAAACCATGACGCTGGAAGAACAAGAACAGCTTGGGCAGTTTTTGATTGAATTGAACCGTCCTAATATGGCGTTGCGTGTTGCTAAAAATGGCGCAGCACTTGGGCGGATTGTGATGCCTGCGTATTATCCGGTGCTAGGCTCGATTGCGAAAACCACCTCAGTACCGCCGGAGTTTGCTTTGGCGATTGCACGGCAAGAAACCGAATTTAACCCAGAAGTAGAAAGCCCAGCGGGCGCACGTGGGTTGATGCAGCTTATGCCCAGAACCGCACGTGGCGTCGCAAAGCGGCTTGGCCTGCCTTATGGGGCGGATCGCCTGATTTTGGACCCGGATTATAACGTTGTCTTGGGGACAGAATATTTGCGCCAAATGCTGAACCGGTTTGATGGGTCCTATGTGTTGGCGG
>CAZBBZ010000035.1:8128-13064 GCA_964489925.1 uncultured Rhodobacterales bacterium | reverse complement strand
AAAACGCCTCGTTCAAACGAAACTACGGGGCGCTCCAAGTTGTCAAACACACCATAGGGAAGGGGCTCTGCGTTCCACATCATCACATGACCTTAATCTTGGCTAGAATTGGCGCAGAGGAATTCGACGTTCAAAACAGAAAGCGTTTGTGAAAATTGAGAGCGTCTGAAGGTTTGCGGAACACAGTGTAATTATCAGTCCCGGTATCAGACAGCGACTGGTTCCCGAATTAGACGCTGTTTGCCGCTTGTCGAACCTTGATCCAACTGACTGTTAATCTCTACACAGTAGGACTCTGTTTTAATCAAACAGGGAAACCAACATTTTGCTTTGTGGCTACATCAATTTGGCGCATAATCATAATTATGTTAAGTAAGATATAGGGTTTGATATCAAACCGTTACCACACAAAGCTAATGACGACCGCGACCAGAAACACGCCAAAAACTTGTTCTAGCCGTCTGGCTGGCATCGCGTGTGCTAGGCGCGCGCCAAATGGCGCTGTCAGCATCGAGAATGGAGCAATCATGGCCACGGCAAGCAAGTTCACGTAACCCAATACCCATTGCGGCATGCCGTCCAGACCCCAACCTGAAATCACATATCCAAGGGTCGCCGGGATCGCGATTAAGACACCAAGACCCGCCGAAGTTGAAACGGCTTGGTGCATAGATTGACCGAAAAGCGTCATGAACAGATTGTTCAAATTTCCACCGCCAATCCCCATAAACGTGGATAGAAACCCAATACCAAAGCCAACGCCCTTTGTTGTATTGTCGCTTGGTAAATCATCCGAAAGCCGCCATTTTTCACCACCAAACAGCATCTTGATGGCGATAAGTAAGGCGACGCAGGCAAATATAATTTTCAACGCTTGACCGGGAACAAAGCCAACCACGAATGAAGCAACGATGACCCCAAACGGGACCCAAATGGTCCATCGTTTCAACAACTCAACGTTGCCTGCACCTTTGGCACGATGCGCACGAAACGACCGAATTGCTGTCGGGATAATGATGGCCAGCGAGGTGCCGACAGCGGAATGCGCAATTAGAGCCTCGGGAATGCCTTGTAAAGAAAAGGCAAACACAAGGATTGGCACCAAAACAATGCCACCGCCGATGCCAAAAATTCCAGATAAAACGCCAGCAATAGCGCCAGCAGCCGCCAATAAGATTGCAGCTGACACTGTGTCAATTGACAGTATGTTCATCATGAAAAACCCTGCCCTAAACCATTGTTAAGGCAGAGTTTTAATGATTTTGACGCAGTGTCAACCAATCTGCTGCGGACGCATGTCAGATTTACTAATCCCAGCAACAGACACTGGGTTTTTCATCGCATCGCGTCGGAACGGTTCACCAAGTTCTTTGTTCAAGATCACTTCGATAAAGGTGGTCACGCCATCTTTCATCTGCGCTTTCACGGCTGCGTCTAAGACATCCGTCAACTCATCCATGCTGCGCGCTTGCACGCCTTTCAACCCGCAGGCATCCGCAATCCCGGCGTAGTTTACATCTTCGTCCAGCTCTGTGCCGACGAAGTTATCTTCGAACCAAAGGGTCGTATTGCGCTTTTCCGCACCCCATTGGTAATTGCGGAAAATTACCATCGTAATCGCTGGCCATTCACCGCGACCACAAGCGGTCATTTCGTTCATGGAAATCCCGAACGCGCCGTCACCAGCAAAGCCAACCACGGGCACATTGGGCTGACCAATTTTGGCACCCAAAATCGCCGGTAAACCGTAGCCACAGGGACCAAACAGGCCGGGTGCGAGATATTTGCGCCCTTGCTCAAAGCTAGGATAGGCATTTCCGATCGCGCAATTATTGCCAATATCGCTCGAAATAATTGCATCTTTGGGCAAACCCGCTTGAATAGCGCGCCACGCCATGCGCGGGCTCATGTGTTCGGGTTGATTGTTGCGCGCCCGTTCGTTCCAAGTTGTGCCCGGATCATCATCTTCGTGATCCATCGAGGATAATTGTTGCGCCCAAGCCGATTTTGTTTGCGAAATCAGCGCTTTACGATCAGCGCGCCCCTTGTCCCCTGCCCCATCTGACAGTTTTTCAAGAAGTTCTTCGGCGACGAGTTTAGCGTCCCCTTGAATGCCGACGCTGACCTTCTTGGTCAAACCAATGCGGTCAGAGTTGATGTCGACTTGAATGATTTTGGCATCCTTGGGCCAGTAATCAATGCCGTATCCGGGCAAGGTCGAAAACGGGTTCAACCGTGTGCCAAGCGCCAAAACAACATCCGCCTTGGCAATCAATTCCATGCCAGCTTTTGACCCATTATACCCGAGCGGCCCTGCAAACAGGGGATGACTGCCGGGAAAGGCATCATTGTGCTGGTAACCAACGAAAACCGGCGCGTCCAGACGTTCGGCCAAACGCGCTGAGGCATCAATCGCGCCGCCAATCACCACGCCTGCGCCGTTCAAAATGACCGGAAATTCTGCTTCGGACAGGATTTTGGCCGCTTCCGCCAAAGCCTCTTTGCCGCCACCGGGGCGCTCAAGACGCACGATCTGCGGCATTTCGATGTCGATGACTTGCGTCCAATAGTCCCGCGGAATGTTGATTTGAGCGGGCGCACAGCCGCGCCAGGCTTTTTCAATCACTCGGTTCAGCACTTCGGCAATCCGGCTAGGGTCGCGTACTTCTTCTTGGTAACAGACCATGTCAGCAAACAGTTTCATCTGCTCGATCTCTTGGAAACCGCCCTGCCCGATTGTTTTGTTCGCTGCTTGCGGTGTGACCAACAACATCGGCGTGTGGTTCCAATAAGCCGTTTTGATCGGGGTCACAAAGTTGGTGATGCCCGGACCGTTTTGAGCGACCGCCATGCTCATCTTACCAGATGCCCGCGTAAACCCATCTGCCATCATGCCCGCATTACATTCATGCGCGCAGTCCCAAAACGTGATCCCCGCTTCAGGAAACAAATCAGAGATCGGCATCATTGCAGAGCCGATAATGCCAAACGCGTTGTCGATGCCGTGCATCTGTAGGACTTTTACAAATGCCTCTTCGGTGGTCATCTTCATGGGGGTCACTCCGCTAGATTATGTCTGTCTTATTGTTCAGATATTTGTCGTCTTGGACATCCGATCACACGGCGCTTTATCGCGCTGATTTGATGATCTAAATTCAACTGTTACCTGCCAGTGATCACGGACGCTTTCAACCGCATAGATGCCAATTGCCCCCCTTCTAACAGGACCAGTTCAGCGATTGCTTTATACCAGTTTGGGGCTGCATTGCATCATCAACGGCTGGAATGCTGGTGTTCCTTTGCAACGACATAAGCACGGTGCTGTGGATAACCATGAAAGACACGCGGGCGAAAAGCTAAGCTTCGGCGCATAGCGCGTCGTAGGTGCCGCATTTCACGCAATGTTGTATATGGACAAGTATGGACGGTCATTTCGGTTCGAAATTACACAATTTAGTCGTATAAGTCTATGTGTAACTCAAAAGACTCATGGCCATAACTACACCCTTGCCGTGTTGATGTGTTGCGCCTTATATATAAGCCAATGACTAAAAGAGCGGGTGTGGGCGAATAGCCCAAAAGAACAGGAATTTACAAAAGCATGCTTGGATTTCTTACAGGGCTTTTCTCAGCCGATATGGCTATGGACTTGGGGACGGCCAATACTTTGGTCTACGTCAAAGGCAAAGGCATCATACTGAACGAACCTTCGGTGGTGGCTTATCAAAATCAGGACGGCAAAAAGCGCGTTCTGGCAGTTGGTGAAGACGCAAAGATGATGCTGGGAAGGACCCCCGGTTCTATCGAGGCAATTCGCCCCATGCGTGACGGTGTCATCGCTGATTTTGGTGTGGCCGAAGAAATGATCAAACATTTCATTCGTAAATGCCACAAGCGCGGCAACTTCGCCAAACCCAAGGTTATTGTTTGCGTCCCTCACGGCGCGACCCCGGTTGAAAAGCGTGCGATCCGCGAAAGTGTTCTTCACGCAGGGGCGCGCAAGGCTGGTTTGATCGCCGAACCCATTGCCGCGGCGATTGGGTCAGGCATGCCAATTACGGATCCAACCGGGTCCATGGTTGTTGATATTGGAGGCGGTACAACAGAGGTCGCTGTACTGTCCCTTGGTGACATCGTTTATGCCCGCTCTGTGCGTGTAGGCGGGGATCGCATGGACGAAGCGATTGTCAGCTATTTGCGTCGCCAGCATAATCTCTTGGTTGGTGAATCGACCGCCGAACGTATCAAAACTTCTATCGGGACAGCGCGTATGCCCGACGATGGACGCGGTGCCTCGATGGAAATTCGCGGGCGCGATCTGTTGAACGGTGTGCCAAAGGTCACTGAAATCACCCAAGCACAAGTTGCCGAAGCTTTGGCAGAGCCTGTCCAAGCAATTTGCGAGGCAGTGATGACCGCTTTGGAATCCACTCCACCAGATTTGGCTGCTGATATTGTTGATCGCGGTGTGATGTTAACCGGTGGGGGATCTCTTTTGGGCGACCTTGACCTTGCGTTGCGCGAACAAACAGGTTTGGCGATTTCCGTGGCTGATGAGCCATTGAATTGCGTTGCTCTGGGAACTGGCAAGTCACTAGAATTTGAAAAGCAACTTATGCACGTTATCGATTTCGCAGGATAAACGAGCAAATAAAAGAACGAGCAGGCTGTTCCTAACGTGTCGGTAAAGATGGGCAAACCATCAACGAGCGTTGGGACGAGCCAAATACAGGGCCACACGAGGCCAAACATTGGGAACGCATTTGAAGAAGGCTTGAGCATTCAAGCTTTTTGAAAACAGCTTATGGATTCGTGATGTCGCGTACGGGAACAAATCAGAAAAACATGTGGCGCGCGACCCGGCGCGTATTGATTTTCGTTGTTTGCATCATCTGTATCGGCGTCTTTGGCTTGTGGCGGATTGAAAACCCTCGGG
>CAZBBZ010000035.1:0-8118 GCA_964489925.1 uncultured Rhodobacterales bacterium | reverse complement strand
ATCGGTTTGTGCCTTCAATGACATGGGTAAACCGCCCCGTGACCTCCGGCGTGCGCATGATCCGGGACTTTGAATCCTACACCCGCGTTTATGAACAAAATCAAGAGCTTAGAGAAGAGCTTCAACGTATGAAAGGCTGGCAGGAAGCCGCCATTCAGCTGGAACAACAAAACGCGCGTTTGCGCGAATTGAACAAGGTTCGCCTAAGCCCGCGTTTGACTTATGTGACGGGCGAAGTCTTGGCCGACAGCGGCTCGCCGTTTCGCCAATCGGGTCTTGTTAACATCGGCGACCGTGATGGTGTGATCGAAGGTGCGGCCGCAATGGACGGCCTTGGTCTGGTGGGACGGGTATCGGGGCTCGCGTCGTCATCAGCGCGTATTTTGTTCCTAACAGATGCCTCGTCGCGGGTGTCAGCTACGGTGCGCCCTTCGGGGCAGAACGCGATTGTTGTGGGCGATAATTCAATTGCGCCCCCTTTAGATTTCGTTGAATCAACCGAAGATATTCGCCCCGGTGATCGGGTTATGACATCCGGCGAT
Organism: uncultured Rhodobacterales bacterium; assembly: GCA_964489925.1. Taxonomy (GTDB): domain Bacteria; phylum Pseudomonadota; class Alphaproteobacteria; order Rhodobacterales; family Rhodobacteraceae; genus CAYLLD01. The sequence continues at coordinate 7,576 of CAZBBZ010000035.1, read as the reverse complement.
GGTGGCGTCTTGCCCCCGGATTTGTTGATTGGGCAGGTTGCAAAAGGGCCAGATGGAAGGTTGCGCGTGCGCTTGGCTGCGGATTATCGACGTTTGCGCTATATCCGAATTTTACGCCCGCAACCAAGTGACGATATCGTGCAATCGGGCGAATTGCTCGGCCCTGCCCTGCCCCCATTTGTCCAAAATTCCGAGGACGATTGATGCGCAACCAATCCACCACAACACTTTGGATGAAACGCGCGCTTTTTGTTTCTTTGTGCCTATTCACGATCATCATTGCAAAAGTGCCGCTTGGCTTGCCTGCCGATGCGGCTCTGACCCCCGATTTATTCTTTGCCATGTGCGTTGCTTGGGTTGTCCGCGCCCCGTCTGCAGCAACTTTACCGCTTATTTTTGGGGTCGCACTTTGCGCGGATTTTATCATGATGCGCCCGGTCGGGCTTGGAGCGCTATTCACCGTCTTGGCCACCGAATACTTCCGGGCACAACGATTCACCATTCGCGAACAAATGTTCGTTTTTGAATGGGTGTTTTTCTTATGTATTTTCGCAATTTCACTAGGGTTGCAGGCTGCTGTATTAGCGCTCACCTTTGCCGAAGTGCCGCCCCTTGACCGGTCTTTGACCTATATTTTTTGGACCGCAGTTTGTTATCCTTTGGTGGTCGGTGTCTTGCGCTGGATCTTTCGAATATCAAGCCCGCAGAATGAACTCGAGACCTCGATCGGGGGCAGATAAATGGATCGTGATCGCAAAACCACCCTTGCAAGCGCTCGTACAACACGACGCGGCGCTGTGGTTCTGGGGGGGCAACTTTTGCTCGCGGGCGTGCTCGGCTGGCGCATGCGACAATTGCAAATCAAACAAGCGGATGATTTTTTGCTATTGGCCGAAGAAAACCGCGTCAATATTCGGCTGATTCCCCCTGCGCGTGGTCTGATTTTTGATCGCCAGGGCCGCACAGTTGCGGTGAACAGCCAGAATTACCGCATCGTCATGGTGCGCGAACAAGCGCGCGACCCAGAAGCGATCCTTGATCGTCTGTCGCGCATCGTCCCGCTTTCGCCCGAACATATCGCAAGCGTTCTGGAAGATATGCGCGACCGCCCCGCCTTTGTGCCCGTCACTGTGACGGAACACCTGACTTGGGAACAATTTGCGCAAGTGGCCATCAACGCGCCCTCGCTGCCCGGTGTCATTACCGAAGAAGGCTTAACGCGCCACTACCCACAGAAAGAAGATTTCGCCCATATCGTTGGGTATGTCGGCCCGGTAAGTGAACGCGATTTGCAAAACCGCGAGGATAATGACCCGCTCTTGCAAATCCCCAAGTTTCAAATCGGCAAGTCAGGCGTCGAACGCGCCCTCGAAGGGTCTTTGCGCGGCGAAGCCGGAACAAGCCGGATCGAGATTAATTCACTTGGGCGCGTCATGCGTGAATTGACCCGTGTTGAAGGCGTCGAAGGGTCTGACATCCAAATCACATTGGACAGCAGACTTCAAAACTATGCCCAACGACGTCTTGCCAGCGAAAGCGCGTCTGCGGTGGTCATCGACACCACGAATGGCGACATCGTTGCAATGGCCTCTAGCCCAAGTTTCAACCCTAACAGCTTTGTTTTGGGGATTGGTCACAACGAATACGCGCTGCTGAATAACAATAAATATCGCCCCCTTTATAATAAGTCGGTGTCAGGCGCCTATCCCCCCGGCTCGACCTACAAACTTGTTGTCGCCCTTGCAGCCCTAGAAGCTGGAGAGCTTGATCCAGGTGCAACCGAATGGTGCCCCGGCTTTTTACAACTAGGCAATCGGCGGTTTCACTGTTGGCGCCGCGGTGGACACGGTCATGTTGATCTAAAAGAAGCCCTCAAATTTTCTTGTGATGTCTATTTTTACGAAGTTGCACGGCGGGTGGGCATCGAAAAAATCTCTGCCATGGCCAAAAAACTGGGCATCGGTGTGAAGCCCGATCTACCCATTCCAGCGATTTCCTCAGGGCTTGCGCCGACCAAGGATTGGAAACGCGCGACCCACGATCAAGGGTGGCTGGTTGGGGACACGCTGAACGCGGGTATTGGTCAGGGTTTTGTACTGTCGTCACCCCTACAACTCGCGGTAATGTCCGCACGGGTCGCCTCGGGCAAAATGATCCTGCCTCGGCTGATCAAAGCGCGCGGTGGTGTGCCAGAACCGGTCCAAGATGCCGCGAGCCTTGGGATTAGTGAGTGGTCTTTGAACCTTGTGCGCAACGCCATGTTTGCTGTGACAAATGAACGGCGCGGCACTGGTCATCGCAGCCGTATCGTTGCGGACGGCATGACCATGTCTGGCAAAACAGGCACCAGTCAGGTCCGTCAAATTTTGCCCTCAGAACGCGCGGCTGGCGTATTTCGCAACGAAGACTTGCCGTGGGAACGCCGCGATCACGCGTTGTTCGTGGCCTTTGCCCCCCATGACACGCCGCGCTATGCGATTTCGGTCGTTGTTGAACATGGCGGTGGTGGCTCTACCACCGCAGCGCCAATTGCGCGCGACATCATGCTGCAGGCGCTCTATGACGGTGAACCGCCTCTTGAGGCCTACCCCAAAGACCAACATGAGACGATCAAAGAGCAACGCAAAACCATGCCAAAATCCACCGATAGCGTTGCGGCCAATGCGCCAAGGGACCGGGCATGAGCTATTCAAATGATCTATATCGCGGCGTGCCCACGGGTATCGCCAAAATCCTGCACTTAAACTGGTCGCTGACCATTTTGGTAACGGCAATTTCCGCGACCGGGTTTTTGATGCTCTATTCGGTGGCTGGCGGGCGCCTTGAGGTGTGGGCGGAGCCGCAAATGTTGCGCTTTGGCATTGGATTGATCGCGATGTTTGTCATCGGTCTGACCCATATCCATTTTTGGCGAGGCATGGCGCCGTTCGCTTATGTAGGTTCACTTGCGCTTTTGATATTGGTGGAATTTTTCGGCACCACAGGCATGGGCGCACAACGCTGGATCGACCTTGGGTTTATCCGGCTGCAGCCCTCAGAACTGATGAAAATCGCGCTCGTGATGGTGCTGGCGCTTTACTATGATTGGCTGCAACCAGAGCGCACTTCAAAACCGCTTTGGCTAATACCCCCGATCATTCTGACGGTTGTTCCAGTGCTTTTGGTGCTTAAACAACCAGACCTTGGTACTGCCATTTTGTTGGGCGGTGGCGCTGTTGTGGTGATGTTTCTGGCAGGCGTTTCCATTTGGTACTTTATTGCGGGTGCCGTTGGCGCGGTTGGAACCGTTACGGCAGTGATCACAAGCCGCGGCACGGAATGGCAAATTCTTCAGGATTATCAATACCGTAGGATCGAAACCTTCCTTGATCCATCCCTTGATCCATTGGGTGCGGGTTATCACATCACCCAATCAAAAATCGCATTGGGTTCAGGTGGGTTGAACGGTCGCGGATTCATGGAAGGCACACAATCCCGCCTGAACTTTCTGCCTGAAAAACACACGGATTTTATCTTCACGACGCTTGCCGAAGAATTCGGCTTTATCGGCTCCTTCGGGCTCTTGGCTCTTTATGCCCTCGTAATCGTGTTTTGCATGGCCTCAATGCTGAGCAATAAAAACCGGTTCGGCGCTCTTTTGACGGGCGGCATCACGGCGACTTTCTTTTTCTTTTTCTTCGTCAATATGGCGATGGTCATGGGCCTTGCCCCGGTGGTTGGCGTGCCCTTGCCGCTGGTGTCATACGGTGGCTCTGCCATGCTCGTATTGATGGGGGCCTTTGGTCTGATCCAAAGCGCACATGTTCACAGGCCCAGATAATTGATGACACTTCACCTGCTTTACGCCGATACCCCTGAAAATTGGGAAAACTGGACCCCGGCGATTGCCGCGGCGTGTACGAACGCGGGGCTGGATGTGCAAATCCATGGACTGGATGCGGACCCAAGCATTATTGATTACGCGATTTATGCGCCATCAAGTGGTCTGCGGGACTTCACGCCATTTACAAACCTAAAGGCAGTTTTGTCCCTGTGGGCAGGTGTGGACACGATTGTTGCAAATGAGACCATTGCGTGCCCTATCGCGCGCATGTCCGACGACGGTCTAAAGGAAGGGATGGTCGAATATGTCACCGGACATGTTTTGCGTCATCACCTGAGCATGGATTTAGATATCAAGAACCCGCATGGTCATTGGCAAAAGCGCCCCTGTCCCCCGCTTGCTCGCAATACTACTGTAGGAATTTTGGGCTGCGGCGCGTTGGGACAGGCCTGCGCAAAAGCGCTTCAATCGCTCAATTTCAACGTCATGGGCTGGGCGCGCACGCCAAATCCTGACTTGGATTTCAAAGTTCATGCGGGTCCAGATGGCCTGAAAACAATCTTGGCGCAGGCCGATCATTTGGTGCTGTTACTGCCAGACACCCCCGCCACCAAGGACATCATTAACGCGGCCACAATCGCCATGATGAAACCCGGTGCCACGATCATAAACGCCGGGCGTGGACCATCGATCAATGACGACGACCTGATCGCCGGATTAAACGCAGGCGCGGTTAAGTCAGCCACATTGGACGTATTTCGCACTGAACCCCTACCTGATACACACCCGTTTTGGGCCCATGAACATGTGACCGTTACCCCGCATATTGCCGCTGAAACCCGGCCCGAAACCGCCGCCTTGTTGATCGTCGAAAATATTCAACGAATGGAGGCTGGAAGGCCACTGTTGTTCCAAGTTAATCGCGAAACGGGGTATTAACCTCGCTTTTGATGCCTGCGCGATTGCAATTTTCACCGCCTTTGATACTTGATCTTAACTGCCCATTAAATTGCACAGGACGCCAACATGCGCCGGATGATTGCCGCTGGAAACTGGAAAATGAATGGCCTTGCCGCCTCGCTGGATGAGGTGCGCAGTATTCTTGCCGACTGTCCCACGCCTGTTTGTGACGTGGTGATCTGCCCCCCTGCGACCTTGCTTGCGCCTATGGCTGCATTGACCAACAACGGGCCGATTTCTGTTGGTGGCCAAGACTTGCATCAAAATGAATCCGGCGCGCACACAGGTGATATTTCAAGCGCGATGCTGGTAGATGCAGGCGCGACCTACGTGATTGTTGGCCATTCAGAACGACGCACGGACCACAAAGAAGACGACGCGGTTATTCATCAAAAAACGACGGCGGCATGGGGTGCTGGTTTGATTGCAATCGTTTGTGTGGGGGAAAGCCTCGCAGAACGTGAAGCGGGCAATGCAGATGATGTGGTTGCCAATCAGCTTGTTGAAAGCCTTCCAGACGGGGCAAACGGGGCAAACACAGTTATCGCTTACGAACCGATTTGGGCGATTGGCACCGGGCGCACAGCGTCAACCGACGATATCGCGCAAATGCATGGCATGATCCGCAGTCGTTTGCGGGACCGCTTTGGAGATGAGGCTGATAAAATGCGCGTGCTTTATGGCGGCTCGGTCAAACCTACCAATGCTGCTGAAATTTTTGCGCTAGAAGACGTGGATGGTGGTCTTGTCGGCGGTGCCTCTCTTAAGGCGGCAGATTTTGTCCCTATCATTCAGGCGGCGTCTTAACCCATGCGCATTCTAATCACCAATGATGATGGTATTCATGCCCCCGGCCTCGTGGCGGCTGAAAAAATTGCACGGCAAGTTGTAGGTGATGCGGGCGAGGTTTGGGTCGTGGCTCCGATGTCGGAAATGTCCGGTGTCGGGCACTGTATTTCCTATACAAAACCTGTGCGTTCTGAAAGTTTCAGCACGTTTCGCCATGCTGTTGATGGCACCCCGGCCGATTGTGTGATGGTTGCTTTGTCGTCGATCATGGCGGATGCGCCGCCTGATTTGGTTCTGTCAGGGGTCAATGCAGGCAATAATTCAGGTGAAAATACGCTTTATTCGGGTACCGTGGGCGCGGCGATGGAAGCAGCTTTACAAGGTGTCAAAGCTATCGCGCTTTCTCAATATTTTGGCCCCAATAACAACAGCTTAGACAACATGTTTGAAGCATCAGAGGCAGTGTTGCCCTCGGTGATTGACACTCTGTACAAAGCGGATTGGGGCACTGGGGCTTATAACATGTTTTATAACGTGAACGTCCCCCCGGTTCCGGCCAGTGATGTCAAAGGCACAAAAGTTGTGGCCCAAGGTCGCCGCCCGGATGTGAATTTTTCCGCCACCAAAGTAAAAGCCCCAAATCGGCGCGAGTACTTTTGGATCCACGGCTCTGGTCAGCATATCCCAGCCGCTCCAGATACGGATGTTACCGCAAATTTGGATGGATATGTTTCGGTCACACCTTGCATCGCCGATTTGACCGACCACGACCGTTTGGCATCAATCGCCGCACTGTTTTAAGTTCACAATGACCGCCCTGACCCCTCAAGAGCAGCAAATGCAGTTTGTATTTCGCCTTCGCTCAGGAGGGGTGAAAGACACGCATACCCTGAAAGCGATGGAAGCGATCCCACGCGATTTGTTTGTTGCGGATACGTTTTTGGACCGCGCCTTTGAAGACACGGCTTTGCCGATTGAATGTGGCCAAACCATTTCAGCACCATCGGTTGTGGGTCAAATGACCCAAGCGCTGGATGTTCAGCCGCGTTCAAAGATTTTGGAAATCGGTGCTGGGTCCGGCTATCAAGCGGCCGTTCTTAGTTGTCTTGCACGCCGGGTCTATTCGCTCGAACGCCACCGCCCGCTTGCGGTTAGTGCAAGAAAGGCTATTGAGACCCTCGGCATCACCAATGTGGTGATTTTGGGGGCCGATGGCACCAAAGGGTTTCCCGAACAAGCGCCCTTTGACCGCATTCTGGTGACAGCCGCAGCTGAGGACGTTCCGAGCCCTTTGATCGACCAACTTGCCCTAGATGGGGTGCTGGTGATGCCCGTTGGTCAGCACGATCAGCCCCAAACACTCATAAAAGTGATTAAAACTAAGCAAGGTTTGGACTATACTGAACTTAATCAAGTTCGCTTTGTTCCCCTCTTGGAAGGAATAGCGTAAAGGCGAGCGAGCAAATGACCGAAAAAATTCGGCGTGTGACAGGCGAGCATAACATGACAGGTTCAACATCAATTTTACGCACAACTGCATTGGCCGCTTGCGCGGCATTTACGCTAAGTGCTTGTGGTAGCAACATTTTCGGCGGCGGCGAGGCCCCCTCAGCGCCAATCGCGGATGTCCGCGAAGCGGATGCAAACGGCGTGATTGTCTATGACAGTTTCCGCGTGATTGTCGCCAAAGACCGCGACACCATTGCAGATCTAGCTGCCAGAGTCGGTCTGACGGATGTGGTTCTTGCGCGCTACAACGGGTTGCCGACGAATTATCTTTTGCGCGTGGGCGACCGTCTTGCCCTGCCCGATGACGCCCAAGTCGCCGCTGTCAGTGACGGCTGGACCCCCGAAGTTGTGGCTGGCGTTTTGGATGAATTGCCGGAAGACGCAGATCCCGGCCAAGCCCCGCAACAAGCCCCCGGCGTTCAATTGACGCGCCACCGGGTTGAACGGGGCGAAACTGCTTTTTCTATCGCGCGGCTCTACGGCGTGTCGGTCACA
>CAZBBZ010000034.1:0-13121 GCA_964489925.1 uncultured Rhodobacterales bacterium | reverse complement strand
AATGAAAATTAGCTTGGGTTATTTACGAAAATGGTTCCGTCCAAAATGGGAACGCAAATTACGAATTGATAATAAAATTGATTGGAGAATTCATTTTGCCTTGAATTGTGGGGCCAACTCTTGTCCGGCTATCGCTTTCGCAACTACCGCAAAAGCGACGGCGGCGCGCAGGCAGAGCTGGTTGCCCCAAGTGGCGCAGAGGGGCTCGAGGCGATTGCTAAGGCTGTAGGCCTAAGCCGCGACCTGATTAACACGCCGACCAGTGACATGGGCCCAGACGAACTTGAATCCGCGATCCGCGATTTGGCGGCTGGCTTTGACGCATCGGTAAGCGTGACCAAGGGCGAAGAGTTGCTAGCCCAGAACTTCCCGATGATCCACGCGGTGGGGCGCGCGTCGGACAAAGAACCGCGGCTGATTGATATGCGCTGGGGCAAACAGGGGCCGACGGTCACGCTGGTGGGCAAAGGCGTGTGCTTTGACACCGGCGGTCTGAACATCAAGCCGGGCAATTCCATGTCCTTGATGAAAAAAGACATGGGCGGTGCGGCAACCACCATTGGCTTGGCCCATATGATTATGGCCGCGAAGCTGCCCGTGCAACTGCGTCTCTTGGTGCCCGCAGTGGAAAATTCGATTTCCGCAGGCGCGTTTCGCCCCGGCGATATCTTAACCTCGCGCAAAGGGCTGACGGTCGAGATCAACAACACCGATGCCGAAGGGCGGCTGGTGCTGGCAGATGCTTTGGCGCTGGCGGATGAAGAAAGCCCTGATTTGACGATCTGCATGGCGACCCTGACCGGGGCCGCGCGCGTGGCTTTGGGTCCAGAAGTGATCCCGTTTTACACCGACGAGTCGGATCTAGCCGAAGGGCTATCGGCAGCAGGGGCGCGGGTTGCCGACCCGCTTTGGCAGATGCCGCTTTGGCCGGGTTATGAAACAGCGATTGAGCCGGGCATTGCCGATCTAGACAACGCACCATCCGGCGGGTTCGCAGGCTCGATCACCGCCGCTCTATTCCTGCGCCGCTTTGTGGAACAGGCCAAAGAGTTCGCGCATTTTGATGTCTACGGCTGGACGCCCTCACCGCTGCCTGCCCGTCCCAAGGGCGGAGAATGTCAGGCCGCACGCGCAATCTTTGATTTGTTGCAGACCCGCTATGGGTGATCCTCGGACAACGCCCATGCGCGATGGGGTCGCGGCGGACCATCTAAAGGGCCAAGTGGCGGCGGAAAAGTTTCTTGATGGGGTCGAGCAGGCGGTGAAAACCCCGTTTCTGGACCTCACCTTACAAGCAGCCGACAACGGGCTAGCCACGCAACTGCTGTTTGGCGAGCATTTCACCGTCTATGGCTACAGCCCGGAAACTGGCAAGGTCTGGGGCCAGTCCAAGGCGGATGGCTATGTTGGCTTTGTTGATCCCGGCGGGCTGGCCGACCCCGGCCCCCATGACGGCATGGTCACCACCAGTTTTGGCCCGGTCTATTCCAGCGCCGAAGTTAAAGCGCGCCCGATCTTTATCCTGCCGTTTGGGTCACAACTGCCCCTTGGCCCCAAAAGCGGCGATTTCAACGCGACGCTGGGCGGGTTCATCCACGACCGCAACATTGACGCGCTAAAGGGCGATCTTGCGGGCGTTGCCGAACGCTTTCTGGCGGCTCCCTATCTTTGGGGCGGGCGCACGGGCGCGGGTCTTGATTGTTCTGCGCTGGTGCAACTATCTGCAATGGCGCTGGGGCAGGCTTGTCCGCGCGATAGCGACATGCAGTGGGCGAATTTCGGAGACGCTTTGCAAGCCGAGGCGCCCTTGCAGCGCAACGACTGTGTGTTCTGGAAGGGTCACGTGGGCATCATGGCCGACGATAAAACCTTACTGCACGCAAACGCGCATCACATGGCTGTGGTCAAAGAACCTTTGGCAGAGGTGCTAACAAGGATCGAGGCCGCAGGCGAAGGCCCGCATCTTGGCGCCAAACGCCCCGCCACCTAAATCGCGCGCAACAACAGCTTATCAAACACCCGCAGCACCAGCTTTAGATCATCGCCCCGTTTCAGGATTTGCCCATCCATGGCGATCACCTGATACTGGCCTTGCCGCCCGCGCAGCTTGGGATGTTTTTCAATCCGATAAAGCGGATGTTCCGCCGCGCGGCGAAAGATCGAAAACACCGCGTGATCGCGCAGCATCGAAATTCCGTAATCGCGCCATTCATTGGCAGCGACCATTTTGCCATAAAGCGACAGGATGACGTTTAGCTCGGTCCGGTGAAATGACACCGGCGAAGCAGCGGCCTTCGAATTTGACGGCCCGGGCCCAATAGAACTGTACATGTAGTCGAGTGTGGCAAATCCTGTACTACGATTGCAAGACAAGAAATGAGCAAGAATCCGCAAAATATTTGTGTGGAATTGATGTTCGGTTGGAAAGCTGCTGCCGTTGCGTCATTACAGACTCATCCGCATTCAATTCGTACCACGCGGATACCCTCGTTGTACGGTCCGCCTGATGTTAGAATATAGCCCCCACTAGATTTGGACATCAGGCGGCCGTCTTCGAAACCCCAATCCCCCTAAAATAAGCCTATTTCGCCCGTGATTGGTCCGTATTTCACGCAGCACGGGACAAGAAATCGCCCCAATTGAGCCCAACAAGGGTCGCGAATCAAATCCATAACGGTCCTTGTAGCGAAGAGCATATTCGGTGTCGCGCCGTACAGCCCCCCCCAAGGCGCGACATCGAAGCTTTCGTAGCTTAAGAATTGAAAAGACAGCGTCCCCCCGCGCTGTCTTTTTTTTATGGGCGCAACCAAGCGCGCCCTTAGGCCGCTTTTGCCGGCGCGTTGGATGGAAACGACGCTTCAAACCACGCCGCAGGGGTATCGTTTGACCAGCCTCCGTTCAGGCACATGGCATCGCGGGCGGTTTCACTGACCTCCCATAACCCGACAGAGATTTTTTCTTTGCCCGCTCCTTTGGTTCCTAAACAGGTCGGCTCCCACCCAATGCGGCGATAAATCCGGGTCATGCGCGGATCGTACACACCAACGCTGTCGCTTAAGCCAAACTGCAAACCCAACTCGCAGCCCGCACATAACAGCGCGGTGGCAATTTCACTCGCCTGTCCATCAAAGCGCGGGGATAGGCAAAAGCGGGTGCATTCCCAAATCAGCATGCTTTCAATGCGCACCCCGTCGGTCAGGTCCAAAAAGTGATCGTTGACCATCGTCTTACCCACAGTTGGCAACAGCCGCATGGACCCGCCATGACTGCCATCTGGCATCTGCCAAATCACATACATGGGGTTCAGCAGGTCATACTCATCCATTTCATATCCCGTGTCATCCACGGCCACTTCCCAGTTCAAGCGCGTCTTAAATTGCGAGGCGCGGTCCACGAACATGGAATGGCGAAGTTTCGGGAATACAGTCAGATCGTCAGCGTAGATATAGCGGATCAAGGTCGGCCCTCCGGTCAGATCATTGCGATGGCGGAGGGGTGTATTTTACCTCTGGTTAATAAAGCTTAACCGTTCGTTGATATGGCGTTTGAGGCAACGGCCAGTTGTTAGCACAAAATCACAGCAGGATTTTTCCAGACTTCAGCGCCAATGCAACCGCATGGGTCGTGTTCATCGCACCCATCTTGTGACGCGCGGTATCGATATAGACCCGCAACGTGTGTTCCGAAATTTTCAACCGTTCAGCAATTTGCCCACGGCTTTGCCCGACCCCCAACATCGACAGCACGTCCCGTTCGCGCGGCGATAGATCGGGCAGCTTTTCATTGCTGGGGAGGCCTGAAAATTCCATCCACTTTTGATGCATGTAATGAGCGGCCAACAGCATGTCGCGGTTGTGCTCTTGCTTGAAACGGTCCCATTGATCGTCATTGGCGATGTTATTGGCGGTGAAGGCGGCAAACTGTCCATCAGGGGCGCGAATGGGGACCGTTAACCCCTGATTGCCAACGCCGTTCGCAATCGCTTCGCCCAGCAACACCCGCGCGCTGCGCGATGTCCAATCCAAGCGTTTCCAGTCATAGGGGCCAAATTGTAGAACCGCCGCTTTGACCACGGGGTCATCTGTCCAATACTCCGCTTGTTCGTATTGATTGGCCCAGTCTTGTCCGTAGGTGAATGTTACGTGGGGTTTGCCGGTCGCAGATACCGCATGATACACCGCGTGTTCTGTCCCATAGATATCGCAGAAATGCTCAACAAGCGTCTGGAGTTGGGATTCCTCGTGGACCGCTTCGATCCGTTCTATGAAACTCTGGATTTTTGAAGTCATGTCCCCTACGCGTAACGAGATCACCCGGCTGCTGTCTTAGTTCAGCCGCAGCGACTAGGATGGCGTCATCCAAGGACTCCGCGAAGTCTAACATTGCGTTTCCCATCGCAACTTTGCGGAGGTCGGAAAGTACGTCGATCATCCAGTCATTAGTCATAAGAACACTCATTTAGATTGGTTAACAAACAGTTAACACAACTCTAGCATGTATTATTATCGCGCAAAATTCGCGTTGTTACATTACCCCAAAATGGTGGGGGGGCAAAGTGTAAGTCATTGAAATCATTAGATGCGAAAATGGCGACGAACGCCATCAAATGAAAAAAGGGGCGAATCGGTGGTTCCCGACCCGCCCCAAATGTCTGTGGATAACGACCGGATCAGACGGACTGGCTCGCCTCGATCGTATCCTCAAAGGTGCGCAAACCGGTAGCGGGCGCGCTCACCAGCACCGCCATATTGCCCGGCTTATGTTCGTTGCGTCGCATTTTCATATGCGCCGCTGGCAGATCGGCCCAAGTGAAGACTTCGGACATGCAAGGATCAAGCCGCCGTTCCAGCATCAGCTGATTGGCTGCAGAGGCCTGTTGCAGGTTCGCAAAATGGCTGCCTTGCAGACGCTTTTGGTGCATCCACATATAGCGCACATCAAAGGTCAGATTGTAACCAGTCGTCCCGGCACAGATCACCACCATGCCCCCTTTTTTGACCACGAAGGTCGACACCGGAAACGTGGCCTCGCCGGGGTGTTCGAACACCATATCAACATTGTTGCCCTTGCCGGTGACATCCCAGATCGCCTTGCCGAACTTACGCGCTTCTTTGAACCACGTATTGTAGTCATCTGTGTTGACCGTCGGCAGTTGGCCCCAACAGTTAAAGTCTTTGCGGTTCAAAACGCCTTTGGCGCCAAGCCCCATTACAAAGTCCCGCTTGTCCTCATCGGAAATCACACCAATCGCATTGGCACCCGCGGTGTTAATCAACTGGATCGCATAAGACCCAAGACCGCCAGATGCGCCCCAAACCAATACATTCTGACCGGGGCGCAGCTCATGTGGCGCATGGCCAAACAGCATCCGGTAAGCGGTCGCAAGGGTCAGGGTGTAACAGGCCGCTTCTTCCCAAGTCAGGTGCTTTGGACGCGGCATCAACTGTTGGGCTTGTACGTTGGTGAATTGCGCGAAAGATCCATCGGGGGTTTCATAGCCCCAAATCCGCTGGCTGGGCGAATACATGGGATCGCCGCCGTTGCAATGTTCATCATCGCCGTCATCTTGGTTGCAATGGATCACAACCTCATCGCCAACTTTCCAGCGTTTTACCTTGTCACCGACAGCCCAAACGATGCCCGAAGCATCTGAGCCTGCAATGTGAAACGGCTGTTTATGTCCATCAAAGGGTGAAATCGGCACGCCAAGCGAGGCCCAGACCCCGTTGTAGTTCACTCCGGCCGCCATAACGAACACCAACACCTCGTTGCTATCAAGCTTTGGCGTGTCCACCACTTCCAGCAGCATTGCCGTGTCCGGTTCCCCGTGGCGTTCACGGCGGATGGCCCAAGCGTACATTTGTGCAGGCACGTGACCCAAGGGCGGGATTTCTCCAACCTCATAGAGATCCTTTTGCGGTGCATCATAATTTGGCAGATTCGCGTCTGCATCAAGAGGTGCCATGTCGTTTCCAACCTAATTCACTAAATTTCCCACTCACTGCGCAATATAATTTCAATATTGCGACAAAATCATTAGTGACATTACCTTGATATTCAATCAAGCTTTTTGTGCAGCGCAATGTAAATTTTCCAATTTGTGGCACCCATGCCGTCACTTTGTACGCTTCAAAGTCGAATTTACGGCAATTTTTCCCGGAAAAGGACAGCTACCGATACCTTGCAGCACCAATTAGGTGATTTTTGAAGCTAGGGCAGACCGCAAAGAATCGCTGCGATGTTGCCTATTTACGTTCCCACAGCCACGTCAGCGTCGGGTAGTTTTCCGTCCACTGGCTATCAAAACACGCGCGCATGTCTTTGACTTCGGCGTCGGTCAGATACCAATTCAGGCTCACATCCGTATTGTTTACAAACACCACGCTGTTGATGCGCGTGTCGCCATAAAGCGAGCGCACCTTGTCCAAGGCTTGGGAATTTCGAAACACCATCGACGCCGAACGCGCTGAAAACGCGGCCTCAAACGGGTTGGACAGCCATTCAAACTGTTCCATGCGCGTGGCATCCTCGTCCAAAAGATTGCCCCAGCCCGTCAGCACGCCCTTGGTCTGATCGACGAAATAGTTGCGTTCCTTGTCATCCAAAGTGGTCATCTGCGCCCCGATGGACCCGGTGCCAAGTTTTGAGGCAATAGAGGTGGACGCCAAGGCCGGGTTTTTCACTTGTTCCAGCAGGTCATCCACATTTTGCGCCTCGACATTTGTGCGCCCGCCACAAGCCAGCTCTCCGGAAAGCCCCACCGGAAAGGCGCGTACTTCTAGCAAAATTACATCGTCAATTTCACGCTCTATCCATTTGCGCACGCTGGGGTCCGACAAATATGCCGCTGCGGTCGAAATCCCGTAGTTGTCGTAATACCCCGCATCCACCACCCGCCGTTCTGGGATCGTGGGCAGGGATACGGCCGGCGAAATATAGGGAAAGGTCGCGTTCATCCGCACGGCTGTGGCCAGCGAAAATTTTCGCTGCGAACAGGGAAAGAGGTCAAAGAACACTTCCGCTTCATTGCCGCGAAACTGCGGCATCGCGCGCAGGTCAAGATTTGAAATCAGGATCGGCTGCCCGGTTTCCACCAGCATGGGCGAAAAGATGATCGAGGGCCGCCAGCCATCGATCTGGCCCTGCACCATGTCGCCAAAGGATTTCGTATCCAGCGTCAGCCATTGTTTTTGCAGCACCTTGCCTCGGTCCACCAATTCGCCAAACGGGTTTAGCAAATTCGGCAAATCGCTTGCGATGATATGCTTGGCCACTTCCGTTAGGCTATCGCGCGATACCAAGCCAATCTTTGACATGAACTGATTTGGTCGCGTGGTCACTTTGATATCGTGATCCAACCGATCCTCGACCGAAGCATTAACCGGCCAGCGCCCGTCTTGTTGCGCCATCGCCAGAAAATACGTGCCCGCAACCATACCCCCAGACGCGCCCGTGATCAAACGGATGGAATCGTCAAAGCCCTTCAGCTTACCATCCCCGCCCCAGGACATATGTTGTTGGGACTGGCGCGTCAGCTCATCCAAAACCATCGCTGTCCAATAGGCCGCGCGATAGGCCCCGCCAGACGTGGACACGATCACCAGCTTGCGGTTGAACGTGCCCTGCGCCACTTGATGTCGCCGCCACGCCTCTAGCGCATCAACAGGGCGCAAAAAGTAAGGATCATCCGCCGAATTCACGCACCGCTCATCCGAGTCCGGCGCACCATAGGTCCCCAGTTTCGCGGCCAAATGCGGCGACATCGGCGCCTCTGCTTGGCGCCGGGCCAGATGCAAACGGCGTTCCTCGTTCTTTCCATTCAGCAGCCCTGCAGAATTGTAATGATCCAGCCCGTGACGATCTACGATGCCATCAAATCGGGTTTGTTGCAGGTCTTGGGCAGGCAGCAGCAGGTAAAGCGGCACCAAAGCCAGCAGCACCCAGCGCGAATAAGAAAAGGACAGAAACAAAAAGTTGGTGACCATGAACACCAAAACAATCAGCAAAAACAAATAGACATTCGCCGACAGGTTAATCGGGTTCATCGGGGAATTTAGCGCCACGAAAAACACGTAAATCAGCATGGCGGCAAACATCTGCACTGTGCCGTCCACCACCATCGCGCTCCGTGCAGGGGCTGCACTATCGGGGTCAAAAGAGCGATGGGTGATAAACCTGTTGGCGATCCAAAGACTGATCAATTGCACGTAGATTGTAAAAAAATACCCAAACATCAGCCCAAAACCAGAATCGATAAACGCTGTGGGCCGCGACACATCAAAGCCGTCAAAGGCAAACCAAGCCGCCATCAAGCAAGCAAACAAAACAATCGCGCGATAAGACCGCAGGCTATAGGCCAGCGCAAAGGGCCAGAACCGCGACCAGGGCGCCCGGTTGCGCCAAACCACTTGGCGCAGGCTGTGCTGACGAGATCGGCGCCCATGATAGACGTCCTTGGAATGGGCCATCGCCCGCCACACCCGTGGGGCCAGACGGCGCACCCGTGCGGGCCAACGCAAGGTCATGCCCGGGGCGACCAACCGCGACGGGCTCACGTCATCCGAGCGGCGCGCCTCCCAGTAGCGAACGACGACAAACACGATAAAGGACAAATAATAGGCGAAAAAAGCCGTCCAAAACGACGGGGTAAACAGCACCGACCCCCAAAACGAAAAGCTCACATAGCTTGCAGGGTTCAACAGCGTATCCGCACTATGGGTATAGGCGGTCAGCTCGTAAGGATTGCGCAACAGGCCGGGAATACCCATGCCTGCGCCAAGTTTTCCCAACAGCAACAGAATCAAAAACACGCAAAACAAGAGCACGCCTAGATTCAACGACGCAAAGTTACGAAACTCGCGCGCAAAAATAGCTGCAAATCTTAGTAGGCGATCAAAATATGACATCATTTGTGTGTTGGCCTTAAAAGCCTGATTTTGCGAAGTTTACATCTATTGGTTGTAAAATAAAGCTTTTTGACTCCCCTTGCCCCTTTAGGCCGTGCCATTCTTTGGCCAAAAGCGCTTGGAAAGGGTGCGACCACGTTGCCGTTGAAATATTATTGCGCGGCGATTACAAATTCTTTGCTGCAGTGCAGTAGACACGCGTTCGACCAAGAGGACCACCAGATGACTGATGCCCAAAAAGACAAGCCTTGGCTAATCCGCACCTATGCGGGTCATTCGACCGCAGCTGCCAGCAATGCACTTTATCGTGCGAATTTGGCCAAAGGGCAGACCGGGCTTTCCGTGGCTTTCGATCTGCCAACGCAAACGGGCTATGACAGCGATCACGTGCTGGCGCGCGGCGAAGTGGGCAAAGTTGGCGTTCCGGTTTGTCACTTGGGCGATATGCGCCGCTTGTTCGAAGACATCCCGCTGGATCAGATGAACACCTCGATGACGATCAATGCGCCCGCCCCGTGGCTGCTCGCGCTTTATGTCGCTGTCGCCGAAGAACAAGGCGCGGATATATCCAAGCTACAAGGCACGGTACAAAACGACATTATCAAAGAATACCTATCGCGCGGGACCTATATGTTGCCGCCCAAGCCGTCCCTAAAACTGATCGGGGATGTGGCCGAGTATTGCTATAGCAACGTGCCAAAATGGAACCCGATGAACGTCTGTTCCTACCATTTGCAAGAAGCTGGGGCGACGCCAGAACAGGAACTCGCCTTTGCACTCGCCACCGCCATTGCGGTGCTCGATCAGGTGCAGGATCAAGTTCCGCCCGAAGATTTCCCGCGTGTGGTCAGTCGCATTTCATTCTTTGTAAACGCCGGTATTCGCTTTGTGACCGAGCTTTGCAAAATGCGCGCATTTGCCGATCTGTGGGATGAGATTTGCGAACAGCGTTACGGCGTCACCGACCCGCAATACCGTCGGTTCCGTTACGGTGTGCAAGTGAACTCGCTCGGGCTGACCGAACCCCAACCCGAAAACAACGTCTATCGCATCTTGATCGAAATGCTGGCCGTCACCCTGTCCAAACGCGCCCGCGCGCGCGCCGTGCAACTGCCCGCCTGGAACGAGGCTTTGGGCCTCCCCCGTCCGTGGGACCAGCAATGGTCCATGCGGATGCAACAAATTCTGGCCTATGAAACCGACTTGCTAGAATTTGATGATCTTTTTGATGGCAACCCTACGGTTGAAAAAAAGGTCGACGAACTTAAAGACTTGGCACGCGCTGAATTGCGGATGATTGACGACATGGGCGGGGCCGTGGCCTGTATCGAATACATGAAAATGCGGCTCGTAGACTCAAACGCGACACGTGTTGGCCGGATTGAGCGGGGCGACACAACGGTCGTGGGTGTGAACCGCTTTACCGAAACCGAAGAAAGCACACTCACCGCTGGCGAACAAAGCATTCTGGTGGTGGACTCGAAAACCGAAACGGCCCAAATCGCCGCCCTAAACGAATGGCGCGAAGGCCGCGATCAAGCCGCGGTTGACGCAAGCCTTGCCCAACTGCGCAGCGACGCAAAGGCCGGGATCAACATCATGCCCGCCTCCATCGCTTGCGCCAAAGCGGGTGTGACCACAGGCGAATGGGGCGCGATCATGCGCGCCGTTCACGGTGAATTTCGCGCCCCCACTGGTGTGTCAAAAGCCGTATCCAATGCGGTCGAAGGTTTGGATGATATTCGCGCCGCAGTTGACAACCTGACCGCACAAATGGGCCGCAAGCCCCGCGTGGTGATCGGCAAACCCGGCCTTGATGGGCATTCCAACGGCGCTGAACAAATCGCCGTGCGCGCGCGGGATTCCGGGATGGACGTGTTTTATGAAGGCATCCGCCAGACCCCCGAAGACGTGATCGCCTTGGCCCGCAATGAAGGCGCGGACGTGATCGGTCTTAGTATTTTGTCGGGCTCTCATATCTCGTTGGTCAAAGACGTGATGAAGCGCTTAGCCAAGGAGACAGACCTTAACGCACAGGTCGTCGTCGGCGGCATTATTCCCGAAGACGACGCGGCAGAGCTGATCGCGCTGGGGGTGGCTAAGGTTTACTCCCCCAAAGATTTCGAGCTGAACACCATCATGTTCGATCTCGTCGCGCTCATGTCAACTGCGCCGGAAGTGGCCGCCGAATAACTGGAAATTGGTTGCCCATCGGCCGGAGTGCAGCCATGATCGGACCGGAACATCACGGAGTCCGTTCATGACCATTCATATCGGGGCGAAACCCGGCCAAATCGCTGAAACCGTGCTGCTGCCGGGCGACCCTTACCGCGCGAAATGGGCTGCGGAAACCTTTCTTAGCGACGTTGAATTGGTCAACGAGGTGCGCGGGATGCTCGGCTTTACGGGCACATGGCGCGGGGAACGGGTGACGATCCAAGGCTCTGGCATGGGCATGCCGTCCTTGTCGATTTATGTGAACGAGCTGATTAAGGATTATGACGCCAAAACCCTGATCCGCATCGGCTCATGCGGGGGCATGGCTGAACAGGTGGGCATCCGCGATGTGATTTTGGCGATGACCTCGACCTCTGTTTCGACCCCCTCGCTTGGGATTTTCAAGGAAACCAATTTTGCGCCATGTGCCGATTGGGGCTTGCTGCGCGCTGCGGCAGATGCAGCGGGAACACGCGATGGTTTGGCCGTGCATGTAGGCGGGATTTATTCATCGGATGTGTTTTACGATGAACGCCCCGATCTGAACGAACAAATGGTGCGCCACGGGATTTTGGCCGTGGAAATGGAAGCTGCCGAACTTTACACCCTCGCCGCCCGTTATGGCCGCCGCGCTTTGGCGGTTCTAACCGTCAGCGATCACCTTGGCACAGGCGAAGCCCTGCCCGCCGATCAGCGCGAACGCTCTTTCGGGGATATGGTCGAAATCGCGCTGGAGGCGGCGTTTACCTAACCTGATTGCGCATCTTTAACCGTGCGAACGATCATAGCCGTTTTCCGGTGGCGATGACCAACCGGCAAGCGCGTCTTTGGGGGGTGTGAACACGTCCACTTGCAACGGGAAACACGCCGCCGCATCAGACGAATGCGTGGTCGAACAATCGCCACCGGGGCAAGCCGACAGATTACCCAAAATATCAATCTCGGCAAAAAACTCGATGTAATCGCCCACGCGCACCGGGCTGGCTTTCATGAAATATTGGCCCGTATCGCGGGTAAACCCGGTACACATGAAAATGTTGCACACATCATGCACCAGCGGTTCCGCCGCATCGCGGGGCAGGCCCGTGTGATCCGCCAAACTGCGAACCAAATTCGAGTGACAACAGTGATGGTACTGCCCGCCGGTCAGCGCGTGATGGGTATATGGGTCGCAGCGCGGGCCGATCACATCATGAACAGAGCCACCATCCGCATCAATCCCGTACCAATTCAGCGTATCCTCAATAATCGTCGCCATCGGGCGCATATGCGGATGGGTCGACCACATGCGTTCGCCCGTCGTTACATGGGTGCCGTGCAGCGCGCGGGTTTTGCCGGAATAAAACCGCTCGCTCAGGTTATTGGCGTTGTGCAGGTTAAGATCCCCAACCTGACTACCTTCAACACTGGAAATCCGAAAAATACTGCCCGCAGGCGCATTGAAACAACGCGCCTCACGCGGGGGGACCATTACTGTTTCAACGTGATCCGCCAGCGTGCTGGCAGCGCGATAAAGCTCTAGGTTAGGGGGCGCAAGACTGTCAGGCGGGTAACAAACCACCGCCGGAATGGCACGGCGCTGGGCCGCATCGTTTGGCTCTTTCTGAGACAACGCCGCCTGCCTTACATTTTGCGCTCAACCATCATTTTCTTGATTTCTGCAATCGACTTGGCCGGGTTCAACCCTTTTGGACAGGTCTTCGAGCAGTTCATGATTGTGTGACAACGGTAAAGCTTGAACGGATCTTCCAACTCGTCCAATCGCGCACCGGTCGCTTCGTCGCGGCTATCAATGATCCAACGATAGGCGTGCAGCAAGGCGGCTGGCCCCAAATAGCGGTCGCCATTCCACCAGTAGCTTGGGCAAGATGTGGAACAGCTGGCACACATCACACATTCATAAAGCCCATCAAGCTTTTTGCGATCTTCAATCGACTGGCGCCATTCTTTTTGCGGGCGGTTGGTCGTTGTTTCGAGCCACGGCATGATCGACGCGTG